>VXOE01000369.1 GCA_009840225.1 Caldilineaceae bacterium SB0662_bin_25
ACATATTTTAATATCCACCAAAGCAACTTATTCAACCCCCACCCCTCTCGGGGGGGGGGGGGGGGGGGGGCGGCCCCCGGGGTGGGGGGGGGCCCCCCCCCCCCCCCCACGCCCCCCCTAAACCTCCCGCCGCAGCGAGTGTGAGCGCAATATGACCTTGTCCACCCGCTGCAACCATGCTTCGCCCCATCCCCGTCCCGCTCCCGTAGTGCCGGCCTTGTGCCTGCCCATCTGCCACCCGTTCAGTGCACAGCAAGCAATCTCACCCACCACTGGCACGATGCCCGCACCTGACCTTTCTCGCCTCAAATCTGAACTGCACCCTCAGGACAGCTGCAACGAGCGCTGCCCTTGGCCGTCAACGCCGCCTGAACCCGGCCGCTCCACCCGCGCCATTCCACTTGGTGGACGATTCGCCCGTTTTCGCGTATGATCATGCAACCGTAGCTGCCTGAGGGTACGGCCTGACGTCTACACTTTCGCCTCTCACCGATTTTCCGGAGACACTCGATGACCGAACGCTCCTTTACACCTGTAGAAGTGCCGCAGTCTATCCTGGAACGCTTCAAGAAACTCCCGGTAGCCACCGTATGGCACATCGTCCATACCTATGCAGACGTGCCCCTTCCCTTTATGGAAAATGTCCGCCCATTCACCCCCGGCAACCGACTCGCCGCCCGCGCCCGCACCATGCGTTACCTGCCGCCCCGCCCCGACCTGGCTGCAATGACGCCCAGCGGCGAGAATGCTATCGACTACCAGGCCATGTCCCGCTGCGGCCCCGGCGACGTACTCGTCGTCGACATTATGGGCAACGCCTCCGCCGCCGTCTTTGGCGACGTGAAAGGCCTGCAACTCAGAATGAACAACGCCGACGGCGTAGTGTGCGATGGCGGCATCCGCGACCTCGATATCATGGTGGAGGAGAACTACGGCCTCATCATCTATGCCCGCGATAGAACCCCTTTCGGTGGCGGGCCTTGGGTATTCCCTGCAGAGGAAAACGTTAATATCCAGTGCGGCGGCGCGCTCGTATGCCCCGGCGACGTGCTCGTCGGCGACGACGATGGCGTAGTTGTCGTGCCGTCCTGGTTCGCCGAAGAGTGCGTAGAACTCACCGAGGTCTATGAGACCGCCGAAGGGCTTGCCAAAGAGCGCATCCTGGCCGAAAGAGTTGTGCCCGGCAGACACTACCCGCCGGGGCCGGACATTCTCGAACAGGCGCGCGCCGCTCTTAAGCAGGGTAAATCATAACCACAAGCAGGGGCTGAAGCCCCATCAGCACTAGAGCAAATGCGCAAGAAGCAAAGGAAAGGAGCCAAAGATGGCGACCGTGGTGATGGAGCGAACTGGCAGCGACAGCGTCTCGCCTACAAATCAAGCCGAAGCAACGCCCTCTGAAACGCCCGCGGAACAATCCGCCACGCGACAGCGCATCATAGACTGCGACGTGCACCACGAGCCGCCCAACGTGGAGGCTCTCTTCCCCTACATGCCGCGCCAATATGTGGAACAGAGCAAGGATTTCGGCTTGATGGCGCCCAGCTTGCCCTATACAAACATGCCGGGGGGCCACGCCCGCCAGGATCTGTGGGAGGGAACCGAGGGGGAGCCCGACCCGTCAACCGTCCCCGAAGTCTGTAGCAAGAAGCATCTGGACAGCTACGGCATCGACATGGCCGTCCTTACCGGCGCCGGCGCGCCATACAGTATGGCCGTGAATCCCATGGTCGATTACGCTGCCGCCTACTGCCGCGCCCACAACGACTGGACCCTGGAAGAGTGGGTCAGCAAGGACGACCGTATGCGCGCTTCCATTCACATCGCGCCCGCCGACCCCCAACAGGCCGCCGCCGAAATCGACCGCATCGGCGATCACCCTGGCGTCGCCCAGGTAATGATGCCCGCCGGCAGCCTCCATCCGTTCGGCAACCGCATCTACCACCCCATCTACGAAGCCTGCGAGCGCAACGGATTGCCCATGTGCGTCCACTTCGGCGGCGAGGGCGCCGGCTTCTCCGCACCGCCCACCGCAGCCGGCTACCCCACCTACTATCTCGAGATGCGTATGGCCCGCCCCCAGATCGCCATGGCCCATACCGCCAGCCTTATCTGCGAAGGCGTCTTCGAAAAGTTCCCCAATTTCAAGTTCCTCTTCATCGAACTCGACACCTTCTGGGTTCCCGGCCTCATGTGGCACATGGACTCCGACTGGAAGAGCCTGCGCGACTACACGCCCTGGCTCAAGCGCCTGCCCAGCGAATACCTGCGCCAGCACATCCGCTTCGGCACCCAGCCCTTCCCCAACCTGCCCAACCGCCAGTCCCTCGAAACCTACCTCGACTGGCTCCACGCCGACGAAGTCCTCGTCTTCGCCAGCGACTATCCCCACTGGGACTGGGAAGAACCGAGCGGCCTCATGCGCTCGCTCGACAAAAAACTGCGGCCCCGCGTCATGTACGACACCGCCGCCGAGCTTTACGGCCTAAACTGATGCCCGCCCACGTAATCGCAACCGCCGGCGAAATCCCCCCCGGCGGCCGCAAAATCGTCACCGTCAACGGCCGCGAAATCGGCGTCTTCAACCTCGACGGCGACTACTACGCCCTCCGCAACATCTGCCCCCACAGAGCCGGCCCCCTCTGCCGCGGCCGCCTCCGCCCCCTCGTCCTCCCCGATGGCCTCACCGGCATGACCTACACCCGCGAAGGCGAAATCCTCAAATGCCCCTGGCACCAATGGGAATTCGACATCAAAACCGGCCACGCCCTCTACGACCCCAAACTCCGCGTCCGCACCTACCGCGTCCAAGTCGAAGACGAGCAACTCGTACTGTACGCCTGAAGATGGTGGACCATTTGCTCGTATGACTTCAGCCAACGCCAGGAGTGAGAAGCCTTAGTTCAGGCGCGCAGTCCAACTTCGGCCGTTTTTCGTTACTGATCGAGACTTGGTCCCGCTTAACGTTTAGCGCCGCGCACTCAATGGCAATGCCGATTTTTTCTGTGATACCTCTGGCGAGCTCCTCAAATTCTGACTCCCATTCTCCGGCGGAGCGCCTACTTTTGCCAAGCTTCATCCAACCGCACCACCAATCCTCAGGTGCGAGTATCTGTAGGAGTGGCGGTCCTTCAGTGACTTTGAATTGGAATCGCCGCTCGACCTCATCAGCAATTGCCTCCTGGTTTGCTTGCACTATCGCTGCATATCGCAAACCCTCAAGCAAAGCCACCACAGGATTATCTCCACGTCCGTTATTTTTCTTGCTCTTCACCTTGAGTTCGATGATCATTAACTGTCCTTGATCTGTCACCCCTAGCAGATCGACTTTTCCAATGTGTAGATCCGTTTGTTTGGCTTTCAGCGGGAACTGATAGTCAAGTAAACAGAATAGGTTTCCGTTGTCACGCGACCAACTCTTCTTGAGGTTCCAGAGAGCCATAGCCAGATGCTCCTCGTGCCTCTTGCTGGCACGGTTGCCGGCACGTCTTCTGGAGAGTCTGCCGTCACGTTTCTCAGAGAAATAGCACTTTCCACTGTCAGTGCGGCGCGGCGCGTACTTTTTGAGTCTTACGAATTCGTCGTGAAGAGTGTCTACATTGACCTCAGCAACGTTGTATGCGAGACCTCGAACACGTTCGAGATCCCGGGCACAACTTCCTATGGGGTGAAGATAAGGGAAAGCCTCAGCTTTAAACGCGTAATGTTGCATGACTCCAATACTCCTTTCTCAGTCTAAGACAGTAATTAGCTTTGCTAGGTAAACGCTTACAAGTGTGGTCTTACCCGAAATCGCAAAGTCTCCCGGTACATAGACTATAGCCGGACCGTACAATTCTCCAGGCACGATTCCGGCGGCAGGTATGGTCACGTTAGGCAAAGCGCGTGTGAATCTTTCTAAGTCTCGCTTATTCTTCTCAAGCTTTCCTCTTTTTGTCTTGTTAGTCTCGAAGACATGGTTCAGGAGTACTCCTGTTCCGCGGGCAACTTTCCCCGACTTTTCGGCGTCACTGATCGCCTGAATCCCGGTGCCTACCAATGCATGTAGCAGTTGGTAGCGCAGATCAGTTAGCGAATCTGAAGGCTGCTTGACACGCCATACGCATTCGAGCAAGCTCCCCAAACGGTCTTTCATATCTGATTGTGGATTAGACTTCAACTCTTTCTTGGCCTTCGTTTTGTATTGACAGATGGTTTCCTTAAACGGCTCGTCCGCTTTCGCCTCGACGCAAACGGTCACAGAGCCTGAATTCCAAGTTCCCCATAGGTGTAGGTCGTGCATGCGGGGGCCACTCGATCCCTTTGGCGGCAAAGAGGTAGAGCATTCAGGTTGACCCCCTTGGAATTCGATACCAGGAAAATCTCTTTCCAGCAACTCTAGGTAGACTGATGGAACCGGGCCACACGAGTGAGTTTCTGTAAAAAAGCGGGCAAACTCCTTCGCGCTTCTTCCATCCTTCCACTGACTCATTTTCTTTGGTTTCGGCCAGTCGTCCAACTTGGTGATGTAGCTTCCTTCGGCATTGATTAAACGAAACACAATCACTTTCCTCCATTGTTGAAATGTCTATCAATTCGAACTATGATAGACGGCGCGAATAAAACCCAATCTTGGGCGTTCGGCATCGGCCATCTGCGACGTGAAAAAAAGTCCACTATCAATACACATTCAGGTCGATTTTTTTCAGCAAAAAGTGCCGAATTTTGAATGAAATTTAGATTCGTAGACGAAACGTAGTTGGATTGTAGGTGAATCGTAGCGTTCCCTTCACTCTTGGGGAACAGGATACCAATCTTGCTGAAGGTATTCTTGACCTTATCCGTGGGAACGCTCGCCTACTAAGACGCCTGCAAAAAAGTGTTGTAAGGCGAGCCGCAGATGTAACCAATTAGGGGAAGTGCGTACGATCTCTGTAAATCGACCTGATTCGTCTTAGTTAATGATGGTCTAGGGCGTAATGCAGTAAAGAGATTTCATGATCCCAGAGAATTTCATGATGACCGAGACAAGCAATGAGGAAATCTTGCTAAGACAGTAAGAAAGCGAAAGGCACTTCACTAGCAACTTGGTTACCGACGCCAACATTTCTACGTGCCATGTCGTCCGAAAACCATGCTGCGATGATCAATGACAAGGGCTTCTTCGGTCTTGAACGTCAGGAAAGGCGACGCGCTACCTCGGATTTCTTCGGCAAAGGCAATTCTGACGTGTGCCGAAATGTCTGGGGCCTTGAGTAATGGGCTTCGGTGTCCCACTCCCAGAGCGCTCTTACGGACAAAAAAAGCGCTAGCCTCACTACTTGCATTCCCACTGTCAAAAAGGAATTCAATAGTGAGGCTTGGCGCTCTTCAAGTTCTGCGACTCTTCGAAACCCTAAAACTCCCCCTCTCTCACCTTCCCCTTCCCCAGCTTCTTCACCACTTTCGGCACCACAGCCTCATTGTCCGCCAGCACCCCTTCACCCTTCTTCAGCTTCTTCACCGCAACACTGTCCAGCCCCGCCAGCTTCTCCGCGCCTTCCAACGCCTTCAAATCGCCCCCGTAATACTCAAACCACGGCAACCCGGCCTTCGTATACTCCTGTGCCGTCGGCGGCATGCTCGGCGGATGAGCGCCCGTCACTCTGAAGAACTGCACGCTGTTCACAATATGCACGTAACAACGCGAACGCACCGACGTCTCCCACGCCTCTAAGCCATAGTCGTCCTCGTATATCTCCTGCCGCATGAGCCCGCCCGGAGCCAGTCCCATTTCCCGCGGCGGAGCTTGTTGGATCTTTGGGCTATACGTTATGAAACTGAGTTCCTCTAGACTCTTCCGGTAATACGAAGGTTTAATCGGATATACCACGATCTGAAGCCCGCCGTGCTCCGCCTCCCCCGTCAACTGCTCCTCCGCCGTATATCCTTCGCCAAGAGGCATCGCCACAAACTGCCGGATCATCCCCCTCATCACCGAGAAGCCATCCAACCAGGGCTGGTCCGGGATCACAACATAGTCTTGCGGTCTCTTGGAGAGCTCATTCTTCCAGCCCTCACCCGTCACCGCGTTGATCTTGCCCGCAGCCACCTTCACCGCCATCGGATACGACCCGCTGAAATTGAGCCACATCGCCTCCGCCTGGTACATCGGCAGAAAGACGCCTCCGTGCGCGTTCCAACCCGCCGGCACACTCTCCGTGTAGTCGTCCACGAGATTGAGCGGAAACCTTCCCAGCCCCGGCGGCAGTGAGTATGCCCGGTTATCATCCGGTATGCGTAACGTCCGCTGGAACGAGATCCGGCACTTGGCATTCCTATGTACCTCCGGGAATCGAAAAATCAGCTGATTTCTTTTTAGTTCAATCATTACTGGATCCTCCTGGGTCCTTTCCAAATGCGACACCGGCCCTCACCAATCTCCGTCCCGTATCTCCCGCGCGACGCTCTGAATCGTGTGATCGGGCGCATCCTTCAACTGCCGCAACAACTCTGCGAACAACTGCGGCCGCTGCGTGATGATATTCCGAAGGTCGCTGGAAATTTTGCCTGCCATCGCCAGCAAAAGGTCCGCATCCTCGCCCAACTCCCCCGCCAGGCGGCGGATGGTTGCCTCCGAAGGCGGCGCGACTTGGTCTCGCTCGATCTTGCTCAAGTAAGACGGCTCAACCCCAATGCGCTGAGCAACCTGCCGCACCGAGAAGGACCGGTCTTCCTTGAATCTCTTATCGCGAACGGAACGTACAAACTTGCCAAATGTCATGTGTACTACATAGTACACGATTTCGGATCGCTTGGCAAGAGGATCTTTGTGGGCGTGTGCATATTCTATACTTTCGAGGAGCCACTGCTTGAATCCTCGCTAGAACCCGCTGACATTTCCTTCCAACCAGGCATCTCACCGTAGGGGCACCCCTTGTGGGTGCCCTGGACCGCCCTGACACATCGACTCCCCCTTCCCCCCAAAACGCCCCCTGTAGGGGGCCCCCGTGGGGGTGCGCCGGGGCGCCGCGGCCAGGGCGCGTAGGGGATTATGGTGTGGGGCGTGGAGGG
>VXOE01000256.1 GCA_009840225.1 Caldilineaceae bacterium SB0662_bin_25
GAGCCCCCGCACAAGGGAGGGCCGAATAGGCCCGACCGCCCATAACTGCAGTGGTTAGTGGTTAATGGCCAGTGAAAGCACAGATTGATGGGTGATTGGCTTTGAGAGGAGTAAGGAGAAAAGAGACTTCGCTCGCCTCGTCCGGTATCGCGCACTGAATGAGGCGTAGTAGTTGCAATTTGCTTTTGCGATGGCAGGAAAAGACGCTGCAGCGCAGCAGGAAGGAATGACTCTATATGTTGACTGCGGAACAGGTCGCCCATTTTGAGACATTCGGCTTCGTCATCCGTCGACAGTGCTTCTCCACGAACGAGATGGAGGAGATCAGCGAGGCGTTCGATGAGGTGCTAACGGAGGACCGACAGGGGAAGCCGTTCGACGGGGAAAAGCGGCAGGCGGTGCTGGGCTTCATCGAGAAGAGGCCGCTGCTGAGCGCGCTGGTGGAGGATGATCGCATCTACGGGCCGCTCGAACAACTGCTCGGACCCGGTTTCGTGTGGATCGGCTCGGACGGCAACCTCTACGTTGGCGACACCGGCTGGCATCCGGACGGCTCGGTTCTTGACTATGGGCGCATCAAGGTCGCCCTGTACCTGGATGCGGTGACTGGGGATACCGGTTGCCTGCGTGTGATCCCTGGATCGCACCAGCTGCCGCTGCACGCCGCGCTTGACCCGCTCAGGCAGCAGCGGCACAATCCGGACGAGACGGCGTTTGGCGCTGCCGGTCGCGACATTCCTTGCTTTCCGCTTGAGTCGGAGCCGGGCGACGTGGTCTTCTTTAACCAGAATCTGTGGCACTCCGCGTTCGGCGGCAGGACGGGGCGGCGCATGTTTACGATGAATTTCGGCGCGAAGCCGTCAAGAGAGAAGGATATCGAGTTTCTGAAGCGGGTCTACCAGGGAAACCTTGAGCACGTGAAGAACATGCAGTATACACAGTCGGCGCGGGTATACGAAGATGCGTTTTTATACAGCGACAGTCCGCGTATTCAGGGCATGGTGGGCACGCTAGTGGAGCTGGGATTCAAATAGCGGTACGACCAAGGAAAGGATGTCAATGGCAGATCAAGCAAGAGCAGTTCTGAACGCGGATCCCATGCTGAGCCGGTTTGATCCGCTGCCGCGCATTATCTATCACGACGACTTCAACCGCGGGCTGCGAGGCTGGGTTGAGCTGATCGGGAACTACGAGGACAGTTTGGACAGCATGCTGCCCCAGTACGCAGATATGCGGCCGCCGATGCTGAGCAGCGGGACGCACTGGGATACGGGGACGCACGGGGCAATGCAGGGCACGTATTCGATGAAGCTGGCTACGCGGGCGCGGGCGGGGGACATCAGTGTCTCGATTAAGCGGGTAACGTGGCGGCACCGGGGGCCTGTGCGGCTGGAGGCGTATTTCACGTTCAAGCCGGAGGCGAGCGAACTGAAGCTGTCGGTGGACGACGTGCGGGCGGTGGGCGTGCTGTTCGACCTGCAGGATGAGGCGTATCGGTGGATGCCGCACTGGCGCTATCTGAATGCTCTGGAGGGCGAACCGGTGCGGAGCTGGCAGTTCAAGAGGGAGCGGGAACCTTTTCATGATATTGGCGGCAGGGCTGAGACGGTTTCCCACTTTCACCTGGCGCCGACAGGCTGGGAAAACGTGCCTGACTCAGGCCAGATATTGTGCTACAATGAGGTCGCCACCAAATTCAACTGGTATTATCTCCGCATGGACCTGGACCTTGCCAGCCGGCAGATCACGCATCTGCAGTGCAACGATCGCGTCCACGATGTCACCGATGTCGGGCCCATGATGATCCCTGCAATGCCTAATCTGGACTGTATGCTCAATGTCGCATTTTGGGTTGAAACCGACGTCGATAAGAGGGCATTCCTCTACGTCGACTCGGTCCTTCTTTCGGGAGAGTGGTAGCGATGCTGCGCGAGAGTTACACAGCCATTGTCGAGCGCAGTGAGGAATTGAGGGGCGACTTCGCCACGGAGCCATATGAATGCGGCTGGGCGGGTGAAGCGATCTTCTTCGTGCGGATATTGGAACGCGAAGGAAACCTTGAGGGCATTTCGCTGCATGTCCAGATTTCGCCGGATGGGATTCGTTGGTGTGATGAGGGGACAAGCGTTGCGCTCGGCGAGGAGGAGGTTGCCTTCTGCAAAGTAGTGCATTTTGGCAACTGGTTGCGTCTGAGCGGCAGGTTGCCGGACGGCGCCAGCATAAGGGCGATCATTGCGCTCAGTCTCAAGGCGTAGCAGCCATTCAGCGGCTGCGGATATCGAATTCGATGAGGGGGTGGGGTAGAGAAAAGATCCTGGCGTTGACGGAGCATTCGTTTGCTGTGCAGAGTTCAGATTGTGTGCCCCTGGCGGGCGCGAAGTCGAAACTGTCAAGGAGAACAGTCAAAATGAAGGCATTCCGAAAATCCAAATTTCTGATAGGTCTAATCGTTCTTTTGGCGCTGGCGGTGAGCGCGGCATGTGCGCCGCCTGCAGGCGCTCCGGCGGGGCCGGCGGCAGAGGCCCAGATGTCTGAAACGACCTCATACATGCCCTGGTCGCCAGTATGGCGCGAACGGCCGGCACTGGCGGCGGACACGCCCAGAGCGGAAGAACAGGTTCTGCGCTGGGGCACCTACTACGGCCAGCGCTATCCTTATCCGTTCGAGACCTCAGGCGGATACGCGGTTTCGGGCATGCTCAACATGGCCTTTGAGACGCTCTTCTGGATGAATGAGGACGGAACGCTGGAGGGCCGGCTGGCGGAGGGATTCACGGCCAGCGAGGATGAGACGGTCTGGACGATCACGGTGAAGGAAGGGATCGTGGCTGCAGACGGTGAACCGTTTACGGCGGAGGACGTGAAGAAGTCGATTGAACTTCACGCTTCGCCCAACACCGGCTCGCGCGGCACGACCTACGCCCGCTTCATCAAGGGCTACGACGCAATGCGGGCGGAGGAGAATCCGGCTACAGAGCTGGAGGGCATCACGGTCATTGACGATCTGACGGTACAGATCGAGTTGACGCAGCCGTTTCGCGATTTTGCCGCTATCCTCTCGCTTCCGCACCGTTTCCTGATGGCGGAGACGTCCCATTACAGACCGCCGGCCGAGGATGAGACGCCTTGGTTCGTCGGCCATGGCGCGACGGGGCCGTTCATGATCGCGACGGAGCCGATGTGGGTCGGGCCTTCCGAGCCGGATTCGTTCGAGCTCGTCCCCAATCCCAACTGGCGCGGGGATGCCCCGATTCTAGAGAAGGTAATCCTCAAGTATTATTCGGATCCGCAGACGGCGCTGATCGCGTATGAGAATGACGAGTACGACGTCTCGGAGAAATATGGACCTCTGGAGGCCGCGGAGTTGCTAGAGCCGGGCCGCGCCACGAGCGCGGAGATGTTTCCGTTCCAGTACGAAGTGAGCCGCAGCTTCTACATTGCCCGCGATCTTCCACCGATGGATGATACCAAGGTGCGGCAGGCGCTGGCGCATGCGGTCGATTTCAAGGTGATCGCGGATACGCTGCTGCGGGGGATGTGGCAGCCAGCCTGCCAGCTGATTCCTATGGGCTGGCCGGGATTCATTGATGGCGAGTGCCATACGCCCAGCTATGACCCTGAACTGGCCAGCCAGCTGCTCGCCGAATCCAGCTATGGTTCGGCCGAAAACATACCGCAGATTCGGATGCACGTTGGAGAGGCCGGATTTGGCGGCCAGGTCGGCCATCTGACGCGGATCGCGCAGGCGATGCAGCAGTACTGGAAGCAGAACCTTGGGATCGAAGTTATCATCGAGCGCTCGCGCGACGTGTTCCTGGCCAATCCGGAGCTGTATCAGATCGTGCGTCGCTCATATGCTGCCCGCTACCCTGGTCTTTCGGCGGTATGCGAGAACGCTTCGCCTATCGGGACGTACAACCGTTCGCGTGCGGAATCGTGGGGTCCACCGGAGGCTGAAGAGTTGTGCATGACTGCTGACTCAACGATGGACCTGGCCGAGGCGATACCGATGTATCAAGAAGCGGGGCGTCAGTTCTTCGCCGACGTGTACAGCATCGGCCACTTCACCGAGCCGGCCTACATGCTGGTCAAGCCGTGGGTGAGCGATTGGAACTCGCTATTCGGCAGCCTGGACCACGGAGTACGCAATCCGGAGCATCTCTTCATCGCGGCGCGTTAGCGCGGTTGGCGGTGACGTGATGTGAAATTGCATGAGAAGAGAGTACAGGGGAGAGAGATGCGGAAACCTCTCTCTCCCCGTTCCAGATTTTTCGTAGTTCGCTTTCTTTCTGGACGACGGCATGTTTCTATACACTGTGCGCAGGCTGGCGGCACTGGTGCCGATCATGGTCGTGGTGATGTTGATCACGTTTACGTTGGGTTACTATGGCCCCATCGATCCTGTGCGCGCGGTGCTGGGAGAGGAATGGGAGGACGAAGCGCGGTATGCCGAGGTCAAGAAGGCACTTGGCCTGGACCGGCCATTCGTGATTCAGTTTCTTGACTATATGGGGGCGATGTTTGGGGGCAATTGGGGCCAGTCGCTGTCCTCATTTGGCGGCGTGGCCAGCGACAGGGCGGTCGGTGAGGGGCGGGGCGCCGGATTCTCCGGCACGAGCACGGGTGTGCGGGAGATGGTGGTTGGCCGTCTTGGGATCACCGCGCAGTTGTCGTTTTGGGCGCTGGTTTTCCTGGCTACTTTCGCCATTTTGCTGGGCGTCCTTGCGGCCGTCAAGCAAAACACCGCCATCGATTACACGATTGTCACCAGTTCGATCATCGCCAGCTCGATCCCGGCCTATGTGATCGGGCCGGTCCTACTGATCGTATTTGTACTCAAGATACCCGTCTTTAAGACTGTCGGGGGATGGGACGGCATGTTCTCGCGGCAGGCCATTCTGCCGGCGATTGTGCTGGCGTTCGGCCCGATGCTGGTGATCGTGCGTCAGACGCGAGCCGGCATTGTGGAGGTGCTGGGCAAGGACTTTGTGCGTACGGCGCGCGCCAAGGGCATGCCGGAGCGGCTGGTGGTGGCGCGACATATGCTGCGCACGGCGATGATTCCAGTATTGACCTCGATGGGCCTGATCACAAGCGGTCTGCTGACGGGCAGTCTCTTTGTCGAGCAGATTTTCAACATTCCCGGCATTGGCAAGCTGGCGATTCAGACACTCTTGTCGGGCGATCATGCGGTGTTTATGGGCGTCGTCCTGTTTCAGTCATTGATCATTGTGACGGTCAACCTGCTAACCGATCTGTTATATGGTGGGCTGGATCCGCGTGTCACCTACAATTGAACGCGGAGGGGATATCATAGTATTCGCAGTGGGACCTGAAAAACCGCGATTTGTGACGTTGACCAGTGTCAGGCGACGCGCGACAGCCTGCTTTACGAAAATGCCAGAATCCAAAAATTTCTTGAGGTTATCAGAGTGACCGCCGAGGCCAACACCCAGCACGAGTTGTTTGCCATGCCGGAGCAGCGCAGCCTGTGGCAGGATGCCCTGGAGCAGTTGATGCGCAACCGGCTAGCAATATTCGGGGTTTTCGTCGCCCTTTTGCTAGTCTTTGTCTCCATTTTTGGACCCTGGCTGTCCCCGTATGACTACACCCAACAGAACCTCTTCAGAATCAACGAGGGACCTAGCCTCGACCACTGGCTGGGGACAGACGGCCTAGGCCGCGATATGTTGACCCGCATACTCCATGGCGCGCGCACGGCTTTTCTGGTGGGGCTGATCGTTACGATAGGCACGACTGTTCTGGGTGTTGTGCTGGGCGCGGCCGGCGCCTTTCTGGGCGGCTGGGTTGACGCCACCGTCATGCGCATGGCCGATATCACGATGGCGTTCCCCGATATTCTGCTGGCCGCCTTCATCAGTGTCGTTTTTCGCGAAAAAGTGCTCGAATTGCAACTCCAAATTCAGGAGCAGTACGGGTGGACGCTGTCCGAGTCGAACCGCGTCTACCTGGACTATCTGGTGATCTTCGGCGCGCTGACATTGGTCCAGTGGTATGGGAAGGCGCGGCTGGTGCGGGGGCAGATCCTTTCGCTGCGCGAAAAGGAGTTTATCGAGGCCGAGCGGGCCCTTGGCGCGTCGAACTGGACCATTATCCTCAACCACCTGGTCCCCAACAGCCTTGGGCCGCTGATCGTTTCAATCACAGTCGGTTTTGGGGGCGCGATGTTGTCGGAGGCGTCGCTCAGCTTTCTTGGGGTCGGGATTCAGCCGCCGGGCGCGAGCTGGGGGGAGATGATCAGCGACAGCCTGGGGCAGTGGCGCTTCAATCCCCACCTGGTTCTGATGCCTGGAATTGTACTGGCGATCGTGGTGCTCGGCTTCAACTTCCTGGGGGACGGACTGAACGACGCGCTCAACCCGGAGCAAAGGCGACGCTGAAGCGATGGGCACGGACCGTGGTTCCCAGCCAGAGATCCCGCTGACAGACGGCACCGAACCGGATGGAATACCCCTGCTCCAAATCAAAGCGTTGCACACCCAGTTTGAGACCAAACAGGGCACAGTCCGGGCTGTCGACGGGCTGTCGCTGGACCTCTATGAAGGCGAGGTATTGGGCCTGGTGGGTGAGAGCGGCTGCGGCAAGACGATGACGGCGCTGTCGATTATGCGTTTGCTGCCGGGAAACGGCCAAGCGGTAGCAGGGGAGATCAAGTTTGAAGGGAAGAACCTGCTGGAGTGCAGCTCCGAGGAGATGAAGCGGATCCGGGGCGGTCAGATCGCGATGGTCTTTCAGGAGCCGATGACAGCGCTGACGCCGACGATGACGATTGGCCGCCAGATCAGCGAGGCGATGGAGATTCACCTCGACCTGAGCCGGGATGAGGCACGAGAGCGCGCCTTGGAACTTCTCGAACATGTCGGCATCCCCTCGCCGCGGGCCCGATTTGATAATTACATTCACCAATTCAGCGGCGGCATGCGGCAGCGGGTGATGATCGCGATCGCCTTTTCGTGCGAGCCGCGTCTGCTGCTGGCAGACGAGCCGACCACAGCGTTGGACGTGACGGTGCAGGCGCAGATCCTGGACCTGATCAAGCAGCTGGCGCAGGAGGCCGGCATGACGGCGCTGTTCATCACTCACGACATGGGGATCGTGGCCGGCAGCTGCGACCGCGTAGCGGTGATGTACGCGGGCCGCATGGTTGAAATTGGGCCTGTCGATGACGTGCTCCTGAATCCCCGCCATCCGTATACGCAAGGGCTGCTTGGTTCGGTTCCTTCGCTGGACAGCAAACCCGGGGATCGACTGTTTTCCGTCAGCGGGTTGCCGCCCGATCTGGCCAGCCTGCCGACAGGGTGCAAGTTCTGGCCCCGTTGCCCGCTGGCCGACGACCGCTGCCGGGAGGAGGAGCCGATGTTGGAGCAGTATGGCGAGTCGCAGGCGGCGTGCTGGAAGGTGATGCCGCTGCGTGTGGAGTAGTGCGTAGTGCGTATTCCGAATTGCGTGCGGGCATCTGGTACTGGAGAGGAGGTCGCACTCTGAAGCAAGAAGTGGTCCAGGGAGCGAAGTGTGGATGAACAGCCCCTGTTGAGCGTGCGTGAACTGGTCAAGCATTTTCGGATGCCGCGGCGGAGCCTGCTGCGTCCGGCGGACGTTGTGCGGGCGGTTGATGGGGTGAGCTTCGACATTTGGCGCGGCAAGACGCTGGGCCTGGTGGGCGAGAGCGGATGCGGCAAAACGACGACGGGGCGGACCATTCTGCAATTGATGCGGGCAACGTCGGGCTCCGTTCATTTTGGGGGCACTGATCTATGCCAGTTGAGTGACAAGGAACTGCGCGGGTTCAGAAACGGAATGCAGATTATCTTCCAAGACCCGTACGCCTCGCTCGACCCACGCATGACGATAGGTAAGGCGATCGCCGAGCCGCTGATGATCCACAAGCTCTGCCAGACGCGGGATGAGGCCAGTGAACGCGTTCAGGCGTTGATGGAGCGCGTCGGGTTGAATCCCTACTTTAACAATCGTTATCCCCATGAATTCAGCGGCGGCCAGCGCCAGCGCATCGGCATCGCCCGCGCCCTGGCGGTTGACCCTGATTTCGTTGTCCTCGATGAACCCGTCTCCTCGCTCGACGTCTCGATCCAGGCACAGATCCTAAATTTGCTGCAGGACCTTCAGGACGAGATGGAGCTGACCTACCTGTTCATCGCCCATGATTTGCGGGTGGTGCGCCATATCAGCGACCGTATCGCGGTGATGTATCTGGGGCTGATCGTGGAACTTGCCCAGGGACTGGAGATCTACGATGCGCCGCTTCACCCGTATACGCAGGCGCTGCTGAGTGCGGTGCCGTGGACGGACCCTAGGCTGGCGCGTAAACACCAGCGCATCATCCTGGAAGGGGAGGTGTCGAGCGCGGTCAATCCGCCCTCGGGCTGCCGCTTCCACCCACGCTGCCCCATCGCCGAGGAGCGCTGCCAGGTCGAATCGCCGGAACTGCGCGAGGTGCAGCCTGGGCACTGGGTGGCGTGTCACCTGGCGTGATGACAGCATTGGTCCCCGCTGAACGATAACAAACAGACCCGACGCCATTGCGGAGAGACTAGCTCTGTGCAGATAACCGAAGACACTCTTGAAGTCGATTCGGAGCCTCAGCTTTTCATCGATGACACAGTAGTCGGCGCTAAGCACGGGGTCGTGCGGACGCTGCACCCGGCGCGCAAGCTGGAGCAGCCGGTCCTACAGCCGGACCGTCCGTGGGAGGGGCGGCGCGTCTACATCTATGGCAGCGTTTACTACGACGACGAGGCCCAACTCTATCGCATGTGGTATATCACGCGATTGGGGCAGGGGCAGCAACCGCGCGCGCCGGGCCTGCGCGGGCGGACGGGAGACATCGTCCTCTATGCTACGTCCGAGGACGGCGTCCACTGGGAGAAGCCCAGCCTGGGCCGGCATGAATTCGATGGGTCGCGTGACAACAACATCCTCTTCTTCGACAAACACAGCCCCACTGTAATCATCGACGCCGACGCCCTTCCTGAATATCGTTTCAAGATGGCCGCCTGGAACTGGGACCAAGATGCCTCCGGCTACTGGATCGCACATTCGGCTGACGGCCTGAACTGGCGTGAGTACGACGTCAACCCGATACTCATGCGCGACGACATTCTGGAGTCGGTTACGGTAGCCCGCCACCCGCGCAGGGGCGAATACTTCGCCTTCCACCGTCTGTGGGGAGAGGTGCGCGGGCACGTGCGTAGGCTGGTGGCCGTGGCTACGAGCAGGGACTTTACGACGTGGACCAGCCACGGCGTCTGTCTAGTTCCGGACGAGCTGGATGACGCGTGGTGTCTGGACGCGGGGCAACGGACCGAGTTCTACGGCATGTCGGGCTTTGTATATGGGGGCCAGTTTCTGGGGTTTCTGCCTGTGTTTGACGTGATAAAGGACGCCCGCGGCGAGTCCGGGATGCCAGAATCGGTCGCCGCCGATGGTAGCAAAGGCTTGCACGCGCCGGCAGTGATATCTGAGTCCGGGGCGGAGATCGACCAGGCGCCGTGGGACGGCCCGATTGCGGCACAGCTTGTCCATAGCCGGGATGGACGCGACTGGCATCGTTTTGAAGACCGGTCGCCCATCATTCCACGCGGCGGGCCTGGCAGCTTTGATGCAGGTTGTATTTTGTGCTCGGCAGACCGTCCGCTAATCCGCGGGGACGAGGTCTGGCACTACTATACGGCGGTCAGTACGATGCATGGGGGATCGATGCCGCCCAAGACGATCTCGATTGGGCTGGCGAAATGGCGGTTGGACGGATTCGTCTCGCTGGACGCCGGGCATTTCGGCGGTGTGGTGGAGACGGTGCCGCTGCAGCTTTCGGGCGAGGGGCTGGAGGTCAATGTGGATGCCGGTGAGGGCAGCCTGGCGGTGGAGGTGCTGTCGGCCGCTGGCGAGCCTCTGCCCGGATTCACTCGCGAGGACTGCCAGGCGATCGATACCGACGGCGTACGCCAGTCCGTGCGCTGGGGCGGGGACGCGCGCCTTCCGATCGGGCAGCCCTTGCGGCTGCGTTTTCACCTGCAGGATGCGGAGCTTTACAGCTTTCGCATTCGGGAAGCAGGCCAGCCATGAGAGGCATATGGTTCTTCGACGACTGGATGCTGGAACGTCGCGACTGTCTGGAGCGCGTTTGGGGTAAGCCGATCTTTGTGAAGGAGATCTTCAAAGAGTTCTACCCGGCCGGCTGGGACGGTTATGGGGGCTACCCCACTGCCTTCTACGATGAGAGGCTGGGCAAATACGCTCTGTATTTGATCGCGTTTCCGGGTCGCGAGAGCCGCGACCGTACGCCGGGGATCAGTGCGGGTGAGTTTCAGTTCCGACTGCTGTCCGACGACCCTTGTAACTGGCCCAACCCTGTCTACAATCCTACGTCTGGCCCGGCCTGGCGCAGCTTTGACGATGTGGTCGTCGACCAGGACGGCGCGCCGATCTGGGCGCACGCGGTACATTCGCTGGCAGGGACGCCGCTGGCAGAGCGGGGCTACGCATCGGCTGTGCTGGATGTGCCGCGGCATCTTACCTGGGGCGGGTTCTCGGATGACGGGGTGCAGTTTACTGTCGACCGATCAGGGCCATGGCTGGACCCGGGTTCGGACATTGCGGGAGATATTCTGTGGAACCGTGAGGCCGAACTCTACCAGCTGTTTGTGCGTCCGGTCTACGGTGACCGCCGCATTGCAATGTCGACGACAGCTGATTTCACGCAGTTTACGCGGCCGGTTACGATCATGCAGCCCGATGCGTTGGACAGGGTGGGGACGGAACTGTACGACATGCCGCCGCGGCCCTATGAGGGCTTCTATATCGGGCTGCTCAACATCATGACGAGTGACCGCTTTGAGGAGGTGAGCCTCAGTAGCAACTGGCCGCAGATCAAGTATTTCGGGCGTATGGATACGCAGTTGGCTTACAGTTACAACGGTCTGTACTGGTACCGCACGGAGCGCGAGCCGTTTATTGGGGTGCGGGACTATGGTCAGGTTGGGGGTGGATCGGCTTACGGTAAGGAGATGCTGCGTACGGAGGACGACAGGCTTCTCTTCTTCGTCATCGGCGATTACGGCGGTCATGCGGCCCGGGTCGACAAGGAGACGGAGTGGCCGTATGGCAGCGGTTATCGGAGCCCGATGCTGTACGAGATGCGGTTGGACGGTTTCTGTTCCTTGAAGACGTGGGGTCGCGAGGGAGTGTTACGGACTAAGGTGATCATCCCGCGCGCCGGTGAAATGCGGCTGAATGTGCGGACGATGGCGCACACTGGGGTGCGTGTGCAGATGCTGGACGGGGTGACGGCGGAGCCGATTCCGGGTTATACGTGGGAGGAGGCGATGCCGATCAGCGGGGATCATTTGTACGCGCGGCCGCGCTGGCGGGAGCGGGAGGATATTGGGGAGTTGGTGGGGAGGCCGGTGCGGGTGGAGGTCTCGTTGCTTGAGGCGGAGTTGTTTGCGATTCGGTTGGCGTGTGATGTGTATAATGCGTGTGAGCCGCTGGGGTCGTTGTGGTGAGGGCGCCGTTGTGTGAGTTGCAAAGGAAATCCGATCTGTCAGCATATGGAGCAAGAGAACAGTGGTAAGTGCAGAGCTAGAAGCCGGCAAGGATAGTCGACACCAGGCGTGGCCAAAATTTGTTAGACGCGTCAACGAAATCGTTGCCTCTGGAGAATTGGAAAGTGTAGAGATCGAATACAAGCTGGAACTCGGCTGCGAGATGGCCGAAGCGCGAAAGTCAGTGCTCAACGATTCCGCGGACTGGGTGGGCAAGTTAGAGAATGGTGGATTCAGACCCCGCCAAGGTCACCCCATAAATTGGCGATCGATTCAGGACCTTAAGACTTGGTTTGGAAATTCTCCGAGTGACGCGAGTGAGGCGCTGAAAGCACTGTGGAAAAGAGGCGACTTGCCCGTTGCTGATAGAATCCGCGCATTCAATTCAAAACTACCGAAGCATCCAGAAATACGCGGCAAAGAGGGAACTCGGATAAGGCTTATAGCCGGCTTACTAATGGGCCTTGACGCCAAAAAGTATCCTCCGTTTGCGACTCGAACACTTACGAGAGCCTACAAGGAGACTGGATACCCCCAGCCGAAAGGAGGCGCGGACGAGGCCGATTTGTATAAACACGCCCTTGCATTCCTCGATCAGTTTCTCAAGGAAGCGCGAGCGCATGGAGCACAATTGCACGACCGGCTTGACATGCAGTCAGTTGTTTGGCACTGGCGGCGTCAACCGGATGATCTGCCCCAGTTGGGCATACCACCCACTGAGAGTTCGAACGGTTTAGAGACCGAAAACGGCCGTGACGGTTGGGATGCTTTCGCCCGGCGCGCCAACGAGCTTATCACTTCTGATGGGTGGAACAAGAAACACATTGCTCCTAAGCTTACGATTGAAGTCTTGGCTGAACAGGCGCGGACAGCGGTACTTGTTGATGCAGAAGAATGGCCAGTCTTGGTCAAGAAAATCTTCACTGGTGAACACGTTTTTTTCATAAGTCGCGAGAAGGTCCGGTCTTGGATCGACGAGTCTCCAAAAGACGCCTTACAGGCACTAAAGGCGAGTTGGACGGAAGACAGCTTGTCCGAGGAACAGAGAATCCGTGCATTCGGCGAACGATTCCCAGAAGCAATTGTAAGTGGCAAGGGATCACGTATGACCGTAGCGGCCACCTTGCTGGCGGCGCATGATATAAGGCAGTTCCCGCCATTCTCAAAAAAGAAGTATGAATATGCATACAAGCAGACCGGTTACGACATGCCCGAAAAGAACGCAGATGAAGCTGCCCTATATGTCCATGCCCTTGGCTTTCTTGACAGACTTATTGAGATGGTGCAAGCGCATGGGGTGGATCTACGACACCGTCTCAACGCGTTTGCAGTGGTTTGGAACCTCGTCGACAGTTTGCCTAGAATCGGCACGCAACCGGCAAAACCCAAGTCTGTACGCGCGCTTGCGGAGGAACTGCTTTTGCCGCCAGACTTTCTCGAAGAGATCTGCACATTACTGGAGGACAAGCGTCAGGTCATATTTCAAGGGCCGCCGGGCACAGGAAAGACCTTCGTGGCGCAAGAATTGGCGAAGCATCTCTCGGAGTCCGAGACGGGAGAGCGGGTCACGCCCGTGCAGTTCCACCCCTCATATGCTTACGAGGACTTCGTACGCGGCTTTCGTCCCACACTCAGAGAACGGCAGGCCGGATACGAGTTGCGAGATGGACCGCTTTTGCGAGCCGCACAGAAGGCGCGTGACGAGCCAGGCGCCATGCATTTCCTCCTAATCGACGAGATCAATCGCGGCAATCTCGCCAAGCTGTTCGGCGAGCTCTACTTCTTGCTTGAATACCGAGACGAGCCGATACACATGCAGTATCAAGAGGAGGACGAGGAGGACTTTTCGCTCCCCGAAAACCTATACATCATCGGCACGATGAACACCGCGGACCGTTCGATCGCGCTAGTCGATTTGGCGCTGCGCCGGCGCTTCCACTTCGTGGAGTTTCACCCCGACAGCGAACCGGTCAAGTGCCTGCTCCGTCGCTGGTTGGAAAGACAAGGGCTCCAAGAAACTTTGGGGATCGTTAAAGTCATTGAAAGAGCAAACGAGTTGTTGCAGGATGACAGGCACGCCGCCATCGGACCGAGTTACTTTATGAAGGAAGATCTTGACAGGAAGATGGTGGTGCGTATCTGGAAGCACAGTATCATCCCGTACATTGAGGAATGCCTCTTCGGAGACGAGGACCTCATAAAAGAGTTTGATTTCGAAAAGCTTTGTACTTCGGTCGCTCCCGAACTACTTCTGAACAATAGCGAGGAGCAGACGGACACTGTCGCAGATAGCGAAGCAGACGGCATAAACAATGCAACAGATCAACTTGAGAGAGTACCAGGAGAGCGACAAGATATCACTAACGGTGGATAAGCGCGATCTGCTTAGAGAGATTCTGCCCTCCGTCTCCATCGAACCGATCAAGCACACATCGGACAAATATCGCCTCAGACCGAGTTCAATAGTTGGCGCCCTTGAAATTGGTGATATGTCGGTCCTCATCGAACCAAAGATCGGCATCCCGCAACTGCTTTCGATGGCCTGCTACGCCTTAGGCCTATACAAGCCCCAAGCACAGAAGCTCTTCGACTTCCAGAAGGCCCAGGCAATACCCGACGTACTGGCCCTGGCGCTTATAGAGGCCGCCCGCCGTGCGTTCGGGCGAGGACTCTTGCGCGACTATCTTTCCGAAGAAGACGCGCTGCACACGGTGCGCGGGCGGATCCGTTTCGACGAGCAGATTCGGCGAAGGTACGGAATACCCCTGCCGGTGGAACTGCGTTTTGATGAGTTCACCGAGGACATCCTCGCCAACCGGCTGATTAAGGCGGCCGCGGCACGGCTTCGCCGCATGACCCTGCGCTCGTCAAAAACCCGTCGCGGCTTAGGCTGGGTCTTCGCCACGCTCGAAAACATCTCCTTGCTGGAATCCCGGCGGGGAAACGTGCCGGAGATTCGCTTCGACCGGCTCAACGAACACTATCGGGATGTCGTGGGGCTGGCGCGACTTATTTTGCTGCACAGCGAGTTTGAGTCGTTCCGCGGGGACGTGCGCGCATCCGGATTCCTGATCGACATGAACAAACTGTTTCAGGAGTTTGTCACTCAGGCACTTCGCGAGGAGCTAGGCGTAACTGAAGCCACGTTGCAGTCCGAAAGGAAAATACCCTTCGATAGAGATGATTCAGCGGCGATTGAGCCTGACCTGTCGTGGTGGGATGGCGAAAAGTATACTTTCGTAGGCGATGCAAAATACAAGAGAATCGACGACAAATCTGCAC
Source organism: Caldilineaceae bacterium SB0662_bin_25 (assembly GCA_009840225.1). GTDB lineage: Bacteria > Chloroflexota > Anaerolineae > Caldilineales > Caldilineaceae > Bin5. Next base: position 14,862 of record VXOE01000256.1, read on the forward strand.
CTAATGCCGATCTGTATCAGATTCTGGCCTACGCTACTGCGCTCGGTCTGCCGAGAGGTCTGCTCATCTACGCGCAAGGAGAGGCCGAGGCCGCGACTTATGAGATTCGGAACAGTTGCAAGCAGATTGAGGTCGTCGCCCTTGACCTGACCGGCTCGATTGAGGAGATTCTTGAGCGCGTCAAAGAAATTGCACGCAAGATCGAGTGCATGAGGGTATGATGCGCGTCACAGGGCAATCGGATGTATTTTGGTTGGCCAAGGTTGCCGAAGTTTGCCAGAGTGTGCACGAAGGCGAGGAGAGAGCCGCGTCACAGCGCGAGGGCAGGCACAAGGCCTGCCCCTACAGGAGTTTGGGGAGGGAGGCGGAGAGTGCGGTTTGCAGGGCGGCGCGAGGGCGGGGGCCGGACCTGACGATGCGTTTCGGGCTGCGTCCCAGGAGATCAGGACGATAAGATGCGAGTGCCCTGGCGTGACGGAATGAAGCGCGCCAGATTCCCCGTGATCTGTAGTATAATGCCCTCACCTCATCACCTGACGGGTGTACTGTCATGGCACGCACAAGTGAGAAGCTGCTGACCGCCGACGACCTGCTCCGTCTTTACAGCGGAGGGGTGCGAGGTGAACTGATTAGAGGGGCGCTTTACAAAACGACGCCGACGGGACTGACGCACGGCGAGATTGTGATGAATCTGGGCGGTGAGCTGAGGAACTTCATCAGGCCGCGGCGCTTGGGCCGGCTGGTCGGTTCGAATTCGGGGATGATGCTGGAACGTGATCCGGACACGGTGCGGGAGCCTGATATCGCCTTTATCTCGGCACAGAAGCTGCCTCTGAATGTCAGACTTTCCGGCTACTATGAGGGGGCGCCCGACTTGGTGGGCGAAATCGTCTCCCCCAGCGATGGTCCACGGGAGGTCTACCACAAAGCCCGCATGTGGATCAGCTTTGGCGTGTTGCTCGTGTGGGTTGTGAACCCGGAGAACCGCGCCATCGAAGTCCACCGCTCCAATCAACCCCTCTTGAGCCTGACCGAAAATAACATCCTCGATGGCGGCGAGGTCCTGCCTGGTTTCAGCTACCCCGTTCGCGACGTATTTGATCTCTAATTTGAATCCAAATTTAGATAAAAAGCTTACGTATATCGTGAGAGCGAGCGAGACACTCGCACGCGCGATCCCGAGGTAAAGCCCGCCAGCAAAGTCCTACTTTCAGGTGAAAATCGGACCAGCATGAACCAGACAGACCCGATACGCGACATCGGCGGCCATAAGGAACTCTTCATCGACGAAGCGGCTATCGCCGCGATGAAGAACGTCCAGTTGACTATGAACACCCCCTACCAGGACCATGAGCCGGTGTTTCTGCCGGAGGCTCCTTGGGAGTACCGTATTCATCCTTATGCGACGGTGATGCGGGAGGGGCATGTTTTCCGGCTTTGGATCGTGGCTTATGCGGGGCCCCCCCCGGGGGGGGGGGGTTTGCCGGTGGCGGGGACGGCGGAGGATGCAAGGCGGTTTTGGGCGCATACGCGGGGCAGGCTTTGCTACGCTGAGTCGACGGACGGTGTGCACTGGGAAAGGCCCAATCTGGGACTGGTGGAATACCGCGGGAGTGGGGACAACAATATACTGGGGCCGGCGGTGCACGACCGGGTGCAGCAGGCTGGATGGAACGGAGGTACGGTTTTCAAGGATCCGGTTGCGGCGCCGGAGCGGCGGTACAAGCTCTGGAGCCAGATTGTTGTCGCGGAAGAGGGTAAGTCCGGTTTGACCGGGTTTTGTTCGCCTGACGGTTTGCGCTGGACGGCGTGCGGGAACAACCCAATTCCGGGGCATTGCGACTGCCTGAACGTGGTCTTCTGGGATGAACGGATCCAGCAGTATGTGGGTTACTCGCGTCTGTGGACCGCGGATAGCCACGAGGACCGGTACCGGGCGGTGCGGCGGCTGGTGTCGCCGGACTTTGAGCAGTGGGAGGATTTGGGGCTCGTGCTGGGTGCGGACGAGGTCGACCTGACGCTGCCGGTGAAACGCCAGCGACAGAGCCGGCAGATCATGGACTTTCACGGGAACTGTGTCTTCAAGTACCCTGGAACAGTGGACGCTTACCTTGCGCTGCCGGAGGTCTGGTGGCACTGGTCGACGAACCCGTTTCCGGAGGCTGGTCGAGACCAGGAGAAGATGGGGGGCTTCCCGGACACGGTCGACGTGCAACTCGCTACGAGCCGCGATGGGATCAAGTGGCAGCGGGCGGGGGAACGTAACCCGTTCCTGCGGCTGGGGCCGCCGGACGCGGGCGATTCCAAGATGATCTACGCGTTCACTCAGCCGGTGCAGGTCGGCGATGAACTGTGGATCTACTATGGCGGCTTCCGATATGGAATCAGTGAGGGCGTTGCGCTCAAGAGGGGAGCTTACTTCCGCGCCAAGATGCGACTGGACGGCTTTGTCTCGGTTGATGCACCGTACGAGGGCGGCGAGTTGGTGACTGTGCCGCTGCGTTTTCGGGGAGAACGGCTGGCTCTCAACGCGGACACAAGCGCGGGGGGCGCGATCCGGGTTCAGATTGAGGACGAAGACGGCACACCTATGGAAGGCTATAGTATGGGGGAAGCCGACGAAGTGAACGGCAACTCTGTTCGCCATTTTGCGACCTGGGGAGGCCGTGCGCATGTCGGCGAATTGGCGGGGCGCGTGGTGCGCTTGCGGTTCCAGATGAACGGTTGTAAGTTGTACTCCTTGCAGTTTGTCGACAACAGCTAACCGGCGTCTGCGACGGCCAGGAGGTTGGTTGATGGGCTCCCAGAACACAGACCAGAATGAAGCGTTTTCGATCGGCTCAGAGACACAGCTTTTCGTCGATGATGCCATCATCAGCTCCAAACGCGGCGTGGTGCGCACGCTCCATCCGGGGAAGAAGCTGGAGCAGCCTGTGCTATTGCCCGACCGCCCGTGGGAGGGGGGCCGTGTCTACATCTACGGCACGGTGCATTACGACGCCGACGCGCAGCAGTTTCGCATGTGGTATCTGACGCGGATTGGACGCGGGCACCAGCATCGCGCGCCCGGCTTGCGTGAACGGCAGGGGGATATGATCCTCTACGCCACATCGGCTGACGGCATCCACTGGGAGAAGCCGGAGCTGGGCCTGCATGAGTTCGACGGCTCGCGTGCGAACAATATCCTCCTGTTCGATAAGCACAGCCCCACAGTGATCGTTGACGAGGCGGCCGACCCATCGGAGCGTTACAAGATGGCTGCCTGGGACTGGAGCCGCGATCAGTTCGGCTACTGGGTTGCCCACTCGGCCGACGGCCTGGTCTGGAACGAGTATGACGTCAATCCGATACTGATGAACTCGACCGAGACGTTGGAGGCGATCACGGTGGCGCACGACCGGTGTTCGGGCGAGTATTTCGCCTTTCACCGGCGCTGGGGAGACATAGGCGGATTTGACCGCCGCCTGATAGCGGTATGCACGAGCAGAAACTTCCTGGACTGGTCCGAACCGGAACTGATCATCGTCAGCGATGAAGAGGATGATGCCTGGACCCAGGACCCCGAACAGCGGGGGGAGTTCTACGGCATGTCAGGCTTCGTTTACGGCGGACAGTTTCTCGGTTTTCTGCCTGTTTTCAACGTTTACCGCGACATGCGGGGGCAGGAGGTCGGGGCCGAGCAGAGCCCGTGGGACGGGCCGATCGAGGCGCAGCTGGTGCATAGCCGGGACGGGCGGAGCTGGGAGCGTTTCGCTGACCGCTCGCCCATCATTCCGCGCGGGGGGCGAGGCAGCTTCGATGCCGGATGCATTCTCTGTTCAGCCGACCGGCCGATCGTCCATGGCGACGAGGTATGGCACTATTACACCGCCATCAACACCATGCACGGCGGCCCGATGCCACCGAAGACCGCGACCATCGCGCGGGCATCGTGGCGGCTGGACGGCTTTGTCTCGCTGGACGCGGGTCATTTTGGAGGGACAGTCGAAACTGTTCCGCTAAACCTACCGAACGGCCAACTCGTGGTCAACGCAGACGCCTTGCAAGGCAGCCTGGTGGTTGAGCTTCTCTCCCCCGCCGGCGAGACTCTGGCAGGGTTCTCAAGCCAGGACTGCACGGCAATCGGCTCGGACAGTGTGCGACATGTCGTTCGCTGGCAGGATCACGAGCGGCTGCCAACGGACCAGCCTTTGCGTTTGCGTTTTCATCTGGATACTGCCCAACTATACAGTTTCCGTGTCAAGACGGCGGAGAACGATTAGGGAATCGCCTGACTGCCACCAGCCAATTGAAAGGAAGTGCGGGTTATGACGACAAATGGACAGACGATCAAGTCGGGCATTTTCATCATGCCGTTTCATCCGCCGGAGAAGCCGCTGGCGCAGGGGTATGACGAGGATATTGAGCTGGCGGTGATGGCGGATGAGTTGGGGTTTGAGGAGTTCTGGATTGGCGAGCACCATACGATGCGGTACGAGACGGTTGTGGTACCAGAGGTGTTCATTGGACGGGTGTTGGGAGTGACGGAGCGTATCCGGCTGGGCCCGGCGCCGATCTGCGTCAATTTGCATCATCCGGCGTATCTGGCAACCCGGCTTGCTTTTCTGGACCACCTGGCCCATGGGCGGCTCAATCTGTGTCTTGGGCCGAGCGGGACGAGCACGGACTATGAGCTTTATGGGCAGCATCCGAAGGATGGCGGCAGGATGACGATTGAGGCGATTGACGTCATGTTGAAGCTGTGGACGTCGGACCCGCCTTACGAGCATGAAGGCCAGTTCTGGCAGTTCTCGCTCAAGGAAAATGTCGATGAGGAAACCCAGTTAGGGTTCATCCACAAGCCGCTGCAACAGCCGCATCCTCCGATCCTTGTGCCGGGCATTACTCGCGATTCATACAGCCTAAAGTTGGCGGGGCGGTACGGTTTCGCGCCGTTTTCGGCTGCTGTGGCGGCGGGGAATGTGCTGGCAGACAACTGGGAGACATACGCACGCAGCGCGGAGGAGGCGGGAAGAAAGCCGGACCGGGCGGACTGGAGAGTGGCGCGGGCGATTTTTCTGGCTGATACGACTGAAGAGGCGGTGAAGCGGGCGCGGACCAACTCGGTAGGGAGGAATTATGAGTATCTCGCCAAACTGATGGATAAGACGCGGGGCAGGGACGTTCTCAAGCGAGACCTGGAAATGTCGAACGCTGACTGCAATATGGATTACTGGATGTCGGAACAGATCATCGCGGGCGACGTGGACCATGTGCTGGAGCGGCTGCTGGCGCTGATGGAGGAGAGCGGACCGTTCGGTACTCTGGTCCTGATGGGATTTGACTGGGACGATAAGGCGAGCTGGCTGCGCAATATAGAGCTTTTCGCGACCGAGCTTATGCCGGCGTTGAACAAGGCGGTGGCCTAAGCGCAGAAGCACGCCAGCAGATCTGATTGGATGAGAGGATGTTCACCAACTTTGACAGATTGAATATGATTTCATCAATTGGAGACATTCCACAAGACAAGGGCACCCTTCTCAGGAGATGAATCAATGCGACTCAGCCAACAGCAGCTCCAGTTTTTTGAGACTTTCGGCTTTCTCCACTTTCCCGGACTGGTGAAGGAGGAGATCGGCTGGATTACGGAGGATTTCGAATCGATTTTCGCGACGAGCGGGCAGGTGCATGACGGGACGCAGCGTTCTTGCATTGTGCCGTTTATCGATCAGCGGGAGAGGCTGTGTACGCTGCTGGATCATCCGAGCATCGACGGGCTGATCAGCAGCATATTGGGCGACGACTTCAATTATCTCGGCGGTGACGGCAATTTCTATACCGGCGATACGCGCTGGCACAGTGACGGCTTTCACACGATCGGGAAGTACTTGAAGGTGGCCTTTTATCTCGATACGTTGACATCTGATACGGGCTGTTTGCGGGTGATTCCCGGCTCACACCGGGTGGATGTGGAAGGCTGGCAGGCGCGTCAGGCGCGGGAGGCCCCCGAGCTGTGGGGGATCTCGCAGCTGGAGGTGCCGCACGTGGCGCTGGAGACGCAGCCGGGCGATGTTGTGGCGTTCAATCATAATCTGATGCATTCGTCGTTCGGCGGCAGCACGGCGCGGCGTATGTTTACGATCAACTGCTGTGCTTACTGCGAGACACAGGAAGAGATCGAGGAGTTGGAAAAGTTCGTTGCCGGCGGCGCTCGTTTCTGGAAGGACCAGATATACACCGATATCATGCGCAGTACCGCCTCGCCGTCACGGATGCGGCATTTGGAGCAGGTGATGGCGCACGAGAGCCATTTGCCGGCGCTGTCGGCCAAGGCGCGGGCGGAGATGGCAGAACCGGCCCGGGGGTAGGGTTATGGCGGACAAGATCAGGATAGGCGTTGTCGGCTGCCGGGTCGGCCGGGCTTGGGTTGCGGGCGCGCACGCGGGCGAAGATACGGTGGCTTGGGCGGTGGCTGACCTGAACCAGGATCTGGCACGGAAGGTGGCGCAGGAGAGCGACGTCGCGCGGGTGTACGGAGACTATCGTGAGCTGCTGGCCGATGACAAGGTTGACGCGGTAGGGATTGCCACGGCGCCGGACGTGCGCAAACCGATGGTACTTGACGCGTTGAAGGCTGGCAAGCATGTGCTGGTGCAGAAGCCGCACGGCATCAACGCTGCGGATGTGGAGGAGATCAATGCGGCTGCGGCGAGCAGTGGAAAGACGCTTGTCTACTCCTATTTCATGCGCCACGAGGAGGAGAACAAGAGAAGCCGCCTTCTCATCGCCGATGGAAGGATTGGGCGACCTTACCACGCGCGCGTCCACTACCATTATCTAGAGCGGGGCGTGGACTATGAGCCGCCGCCCGGCCGGGAGTGGCTGTACCGTTGGGGCCTGAAGGGGGGCGCGTTGGGGCAACACGGTTCCCATTACCTCGACCAGGCCTGGTACTTGCTGGGCTGTCCGGAGCCGCAGTGGGCGTTCGCGATCAGCCACAGCGCGTTTCCGACGCGGCTCGAGGTAGAGCGCCATTCAGAGGATTACATGAGCTTTCTGGTAGGCTGTTGCGGGGGCGTCACTATTCAGATGGACACGTCTGCGGTCATCGCCACGTGGGCGGACCGGGCGTGGGACCTGCGTCTGCGGGTCCTGGGCACGGCTGGGACGGTTGAGGTCGAGTCGACGCGGCTGACTTCGGGGCAGACACGTTCGGGCACGCGGCGCTTGTTGGGCGCAATTTACACTGAGGGCGACAGTTTTGTAGAGGAGAATGCGGAGCACGGAAGCGGGGACTTTGACGGGGAGATCCGTGACTTTGCCGCAGCCATCCGCGGAGAGCAGCCTCCCGATGTGTCGCCGGCGGATGCGTTGACGTTTATGAAGCTGCTGGATGCTATCTATCTGAGCGCGGAAACCGGGGAGAAGGTGCAGGTTGCCGCGTAAAGGATGGATTGAATTGTGGTGGCGGCCGATAGGAGCTTGTGCCCTCAGCCGCGCGACGGCTCTTTCATTGTCTTCTTCAGTTCGCGCGTCAGGTCTGCCAGGTGTGTGTCGTTGGCCCTGATCTGCTCGAGATGGACCATACGCTCCGGCCCGGCGGTGGCGATCATGGCTTCGCCGTGGATGCGGTCTATCCAGAAGCGGGCCTCGCGGCCGAGTACTTCGCGCAGCTCTTCGAGCCGATGCTCTGGGTAGCGGCGTGAGAAGTTCATTGTGTACATGCGGCGGCGCTCTGAGCCCCCGAAGGCGGCGTGTTTGAGATTGTGGTTGAACACGACGATGTCGCCAGGCGTGGTCTCCAGGATTAGTGCCGGTACGTCTGGACCCTCCAGCCCCCAGATCTTTCCGCTTTCCCTAATATTTTTCTCAAGAGCATCGGCATAGGCGTCACCGGCGCGGTGGCTGCCGGGAATGACGCGCAGTGCGCCGCTATCGCGCGTGAGGGGGTCGAGATAGAAGGCGATCTTGATGCTGAGAACGCGTTCGGCGCTGTAGCCGTCGGAGTGCCAGCGAGTGTCGCCGGCGTAGTAGTTGCCGTCACCGCTGGTGTAGTTAAAGTCGTCGCCGCAGATGCTGGCGGCGATGTCGTGGATGCGCGGGTCGTCGAGAAGGGAGCTGAGAAACACGCTCTTGTCGGGGAATGGAAGAATGCAGGAGCGCTGCACGCTATCGTGTTCGCGCCCGTGGTGGCCGCCGCCGTGTGCTGCCCAGATGGCTTCGAATTCGTCGATGATTCTGTCTGCGCAGTCGGCCAGCAGGCCGGGAAAATAGAGATAGCCGAAGGTGTCGAAGAAAGCCAGCTGCTGCGGTGTGAGTCGTGTCTGTGCCACTGTGAACTCTCCTTTAATCTGTCGAGCCAGTCTTGTGCCCAATGTCATTGCACACGCATGTTGTCTTACGAAATGGTAGTGGCGATGCCAGAGAACCGCAACCCGGATTGCTAGAGCAGGGGGTCACACGTCCGAGCCGTTTGGGATTGACAACAGAGCCAGCCCGGTAAAATTCCATGCTGCCAGTTCGGGCAGCGCCGCGAAGGCGTCCACTTGCGCGTGCGCGAAGCCGGCTGCTAGGGCGGCCATGAGGCCAATCCGGTACCATGCTTGCGCCCCGCGCGATGCGTGTCGCAAGACTGAGGCCAGCCAGCCTAGCAGGGCGCCCAGCCACAACAGCCCGAACAGCCCCCAACCAGTTGCGTACTCCAGCCAGACGGAATGGGCGTGAAGCAGGTTGGGATCCGCTGCCGGGGAGGGCTGGAGGAATGCCGGGAAGCTCCAGTAGAATCCGCCGGGGCCTACGCCGAATAGGGGGTAGTGTCTCCAGAGTGACAAAGCGTCTCTCCAGATAGCGAAGCGCGAGCGCAGGGTCTCAAGGTTAAGCAGGCGCTCGCCATAGAGCTGGACGATCTCCAGACCGACGACCAACACCAAGCCAACCACCATTGTCAACAGGACTGCCGATCGCTTGCCCAGGCGGAATCGTTCATGCCGGGCCGCGGCCACGGCGAAGACGAGAGCGGCGGCCGGCAGGCCGAGGAGGAGGGCGCCGCGGCTGGCTGTCAGGAGAAGTGCCGCGGCCACTAGAAGGCAGCAGGCGGTCAGCGCGGGACGTAGGCGGCCGGAGGTTGCCAGGAGACCGATACCGACGGGGAGTGTGCGCAGCAAATAGAGGGCAGTCTGATTGGGGGAGAAGGTAATCCCCATCAGGCGCCGCACTCCGTCGACGGAGACGCCTCCGCCGATCAGCCAGTCGATTCCTCCGACGCCCGCGGCGAGCGCGCCGCCGGCGAAGAGGGCGGTCAGGAGGGTCTGCTGCTGACGCGGCTCGGAGGCCAATAGGCTTATGCCGGTGTAGAGGAGGGCCGGTACCACTACAAACTCCCAGAGCCCGACAATATAGCCCGGCCAGTGCCAGACGTTGCGGGCGGCCAGGAGGCTGATCAGGATCCAGGCCGCGACGAGCAGATTGGCGCAGTGCGCGTTCCGAAATGCGATTCTTGAGCGACGAATCGGGTTAATGGATTTGAGAGTAGGCCTGAGGCGACCGACCTTGACGCGTAAGGCGTGCTGAAAGAGGGCGGGCAGTGTGGCCAGCAGCGCGGCTTGGGCGGGGGGGACAGCCCAGACGGCGCCGACGAGCGGCAGCTCTTTATGCTGGAAGTGGAAGGGCAGGGCGGCGGCCGCGATCATTAGTCCAACGAGTGGCTCGGCCCCGATGAGGAATGCGGCGGAGAGCCAGCAAAGGATGATCAGCGGCGGCCAGACAGCCTGATAGTAAATGATGAGCAGAAGGGCCCAGACTGCGAACTTGCCGGGCAGCGGCCATGTGCGGTATGCGGTCTGCCAGTGGCGCAGGGGCAGGGTGCGGGACTTGAGAACAGCCCACCAGAGTAGGAATCCCCCTGCCAGCAGCAGTAGGGCGAAACGCAGATATGGCAGGCCCGTTGTTGCGGAAGGTTCGGTTTCAGTCGCTGTCTGCGCAGCCTCAATAAACACGGACAGCAGCGCATGCTCGTTCCCATCGGCGGTTACGAGAGAGAAGCCCCAAGTTGGATGGGAGGAGGGAGCGTTTGGCCGATCTACGGGCCAGCCCATTGTTGCCAGCCATGGCCAGTTCGCGCGCGCATGGCGAATTGCCTGTTGTGTAAAGCGCGACTGATTTGCCATTGAGACGGTCTTGTAAGGGTCTTGCACTTGCCGATTCCACCCGAAACGGACGGCCCAGAGGGGAGTCTGTGCGTCGCCGGCGGCGACCATGACGCGGCGGACCCACAAGGCGCGACGGAAGTTGAGGGCGTCGACACGGCTGCGCGCGTCTTCAGGAGCGGTTCCAAAACCGTAGGGCTGGATGAGAACGGCATCGAAGTAGGGCGCGGCGCCGGCGGCGTAGAGCCGCTGGAGGAAGAAACCCTCTTCGATGGCGGTATGGCCGCGGTCCTGCGTGGGCGCGAGCGCAGCGGCGAGAATGACCGCGTCGGGATCGGCAGCGCGGACAGCAGTGGCGGCCACGCGCAGTAGACGCGCGTAGGCGACCGGATCGATCAGCCGGTTTCCCCAGTGGGGCGCGATGTTGGGCTCGTCCCATATTTGATAGAAGCGGACCGTGTCCTGGTAGCGGAGGGCGAATGCGGCGGCAAAGCGGGCGAAGGTTTCCGGCGCGGCGGGGGGCGCCAGCCGCCAGGGCAGGTCGTTTTGCGAGGACGCTGATGAGGGTCGGTCTACGCTGTCTCTTGCCCAGAAAGGGCTGCCGTCCAGAACGATGACAGGTACCAGGCCGGCGGCTGCGATTTCGGTCAGGACCTGGTCGGTCCAGGTCCAGTGGAACTCGCCCGGCTGCGGTTCGATGAGGCTCCAGTCGATGCGCTGGCGGACCCAGCCGAAACCAGCTTCGTGAAGACGATTCAGCGCTTGCAGCCGATCCTGCGGGGTATTGTATTGCTCGAGGGCGACGGTTACACCGAGAAAGGGTATCTGGCTGGCTGGGGAGGATAGGGAGCGGGGCTCTGAGGTTGCCTGCAGGCTGCTGGGATCATGCTCGCGAAGGTCCCGAAATGTCAGGGCGATCTCTACGCCGAGGTAGCAGAGAATCGCGTAGAGGATTGCGAGATGGATCAGTCGGATGGTGGTCTGGGCCACGGCACCGGGTCTTAGAAACGATCCAGGCAATGGTCAAGGATATTCTGGATGTGGCGCCTCTCCTCTTCGAATGTAGAGAGGCGTTTTTGTACAGACCTGATGTCGATGGCACGGCCGTGGTCCCGCTCCTCTACGGCCTGCTGCAAGATCCTCAGCAGCAGGCCGACGATGCGGCGGCGACGCTGATATTCGAATGGCAGATGGGGATCTGAGATGGTTTCGGGCAGGGAGCGGTACCACGCCTCTTTTTCTGCCAGCTTGAATTCGAGCCGCAGAGAGGAAGCTCCCATCTGCGTACGCGTGTAGATGGAGCGTTGGGGGGTGGACGATTCGGTCTGCTGCGTGTCGTCGAAGGGGAGAATGCGGCCGTCTTCGGAATTGAGCCAGAGGATAGGCGTTGCGTAACCGACGCGGTTTGGGTCGTTGATGTACAGGTTATTGCGGGCGATGCTGACAGCGGCGTCGATATGGCCGCGGCCGCGGCCCGAGACAAGCGCTTCGTAGACGCCGGCGGCGAAGTACACAGCGGAGCGATCCAGGATCTCGTAGCGCATGGCGATGACGGCAGGCAGGCCGCTTTGGAGCAACTGGTGGGCGATACCGGCAAAGGGTCGTGAACTATCGACACGGCCCGCCAGGCAGGCGTTGAGAAAGACAAGCTTCACCGATTCTGCCTGCTGCAACACCGTGCGCAGTGCGGCGGGGGACACGAGGGTTGGGGCGTCAACGTCCCAAAGGAGGAGGCCGTCCTCATTGCCGTGGCCGACAAAGTGCAGTATGTCGGGCTGGGTTGTCACAAGCCGTTCCCGGATCTGCTGGATGGTAACGCGGCCGTCCAGATGGTCCAGCGCCACGCGGGCAGAGGGAAGCTTTTCGATTGCGGAACGGATCTGTTCGCTCTCAGTGCGTGCGGCCAGTTGATGGCCCGCTTCATCTTGGTGGGGCCAAAACTGTTCGGGGACGCCCGTCATTCCCGTATCGACCGTCACCAACAGAACTTTGAGAGGCAGCGCTGCTTCCAGCGCCCTGGGGCGGGCAACATAGCTGACGAGATTCCGGGTGCGAACGAGTGATAGATTGGGGTCGGCCGCGAAGGACTGATTGCGGAGGGGATCATGGAGCGTCTCCCAGGGCAAGGCCGCGACGGCGGGGGGATGCAGGATGAGGCGCAGCCGGAGCCGGTCGCCGCCATCCAGATCGGCGCGGGCCTGGGCCCAGAGGTCTCGCACTTGATCGCGGAACAGTTCGGAAAAGAGCCTGCTGCCGATTTCGGCCAGTAGCTCTTCCCCTTGTGTCTGAACCGGGTCTCCCAGCCGGGCCAAGAACTCCACCCAGACGAGCTGGAAGGCATCCTGAGCGAAGGTGGATGCGCCACTCAGCCCGCGATAGGACGCCAGTACGGCAAAGGGAGCCTTGTCGCCGCTAATGGTGATGTCGAAATTCGTGTACTCGCTCAACTCCGGTTTCCAGTTGTTCCTTTTTGTTTTATAGTATCATCATCCTTCTCTTCAGGAAACTGGAAGTGGAAAATTGGGTACTGAGAACTGGTATTCGCCGTTCGGGGCCGGGGGCCAACAGGGTACGGGTCAACCCGCAGCCGGGAGTGCGTCCTTTGCAGCGACGGGGATGGAACGCCCTACGACAGCGGTGAAGGAGTACGGCCCGAACCGACGCTTTGTGCAGCGCGTGAGCGTGCTGGCCTGGACGGTAGCGGCCACGGTGGCGATCAGCTTGTTTCTGCGGCTGCCGACGGTCGTGTTTACGCTGAACGCGCTGGGTTCGCCGATGTCGATCCGAATCAGCGAGACGACGGTCATCGCGGTCTTTATCGCGCTGCTCACGGCCAGCGGGACGGAACGGGCGATCCGCACACATCCCCTTTACTCAGGGGATCCATTGGGCGGCGAACCTGAGAGCGGCGGGCACACCTGGCTGTTCTGGGGACTGCCTGCGGCAGTATCCATTTTGGCTGTACTGCTTGCGCCTGAGGCCAGGACACCGCTTTTTCAGGCCGGAGCTGCGCTGCTCAGCGGCGGGTTGATAGCAATCATTCTGTTTAACCTGTACGCTTCCGTAGACCAGGAATCGACGGGTTACCGACAGGCTCGCATCCTGCTCAACGTGCTGTCGTATACGGCGGCGCTGGCGCTTTTTCTACTGGTATACCAGACCAGAACGCGCAGCCTGCTTTCGGGGACCCTGATTGCGGCGACGTCGGCGCTGCTGGCTGTCGAGCTGCTGCGGGACATCATGCCCAGAGTGAATGTCGTGCTCATGTATGCGGCGCTGGTTGCGGTTGTGCTGGGCGAGGCGGCGTGGGCGTTGAATTACTGGCCCCTATCGGGAGCAAGCGGCGGGCTGGTTCTGCTGCTCATTTTTTATCTGTTTGTTGGGCTGGCCCGGCACGCGTTGCATGAGGGCCATCTGAGCCGCAGGCTTGTGCTGGAGTATTCGGCGTTTGCGGTGCTGGCGCTTGTGCTGATCGTGCTGATCGGGCCAGGACTCTAGCCTCTGAATCCTTCTACCATGCCTGGAACTGCCCTAGTTCCGGCGCGAATTGCTGTGGACTAAGGATTGTCCACTTCTCCAGTTGCGGCAGCAAGTCTTTCGAAGTTACCCCTCCAACCAGCTCTCAACTGCGGCTCGGCGGCAAGTTTCTGAACAGTTTGGGTCAGCAAACGGTTGACCGGCGTTTGGATGCCGACTTCCACGCCCTTGCGCACGATGGCGCCGTTGTACCAGCCGACTTCGCTTCCCCTCTTACCTGACTCCAGATCGAGGAAAAGGCTAGGCATCTTGCCTCCCCTCGCTCCGCCGACGATTCTGCGCAGTGCAGGCCGCAGGAGCGGGCGCGGACCGTAACGCAGTATGGGGGCGAGTGTGCGGAGCGGGTATTTTTCGACGTTGAGAGGGTTGATGCCGGCGGCGGCCATCACGCGCAGGGCCTCGCGCAGGGCGTCGATCTCCAGGTCGGCGATGCGGGGGTGGGCGAAGGTGACGCCGGGCGGCTCGGCGAGGATGGCGCTGGTGGCGTTGCCGATCATGTTCATCAGCAGTTTCGACCATTTCATGCTGTGCGCATCGTTGTACACCTTGGCGGGGAGGCCGGCGGAGGAGAAGCACGAGGAGAGAGGAGGGAGGAGAGAGGAGAGAGCGTTGCTTCTCGGGCCCTCGCTGTCTTCGTGGAAGTCTGCGAGGCCGACGGCAAAGGTGGGCTTTGTAACCTGGACGACACCAGGTTCTTTCACTTCGACAGGTGCCGTGATGGTTCCGGCGAGGACCCGCTGGGGGCCAAAGCGGGCGGCGATCTGTTCTTCGTTGCCGACCCCGTTCTGCAGGCTGAGGATTGCCGGGGGAAGCAATGCTTCTGCCGGGGCCAATTCGTCGAGAACGGTTTGCGTGTCGTAGCTCTTGACGGCGAGTATGGCGAGGTCATAGGAGCTGGGAAAGGCCTCGCGAAGAGAAGAGACGGCGCTGACCGAGGGGATCCTTTCCACTGCGCCATCAGCCGCGTGCAGCTCGAGACCACGCGATTGCAGGGCAGCGGCTGTGCCGGTGCGACCGACCAATTTCACGACATGCCCGGCCGAGGCCAGCTTGCCACCGACAAAACAGCCGATGGCCCCGGCACCGACAATGAGGATGCGAAGAGGGTCCATGGCTCAGTTCCCACCGGCGGGACGCCGGGCCTGGAGGTCGTACAGACCATAGGCCGCCGCCAGAAGCTCGATAGGATGACGGGAGGGGAGGCCGGTTCCGTGTTCCAGTTGCCAGCGGCATGTTTCGGAGTCGCAGGCGGTAAAAGAGACCGGTCCCCTGGAATCCGAATCGGACTCATTCGCTTGAGAAGCGACGTAGTCGAAGAGCTCCCTTCCAACGTCCATGGCGATCTGGTATTTTTCGGTCTTGTAGCCGTAGGTCCCGGCGATACCGCAACAGCGGGCCTGGCTTTCGCGCAGGTCAAGATTCGGGATCCGGGCCAGCAGGTCGAGCGCGGGTTTGCCGATGCGATGGGCGCGCAGCTGGCAGGGGGCATGGTAGGGCAGAATGAAGGGTTGATCTGATTGTTTAAGCGGGCGCAGGTCGGAGGGCAACTGGTCTTGATCGAGACGTTCGCGCAGCCATTCGAAGACATCCCAAGTGGCGAGCTTGAGGGCCCGGGTGCCTGCATCGCTCTCCAGGTCGAGGAGCTCCGGCGCCTCCTCTTTGAGGGTCAGGGTGCAGCTGGTGCTTGTGCCGAGGATTGGGTAGCCGGCGTTTACGTATTGGGCGAGGCGGGCGACGTTACGGCGATGGTAGCTCTCGGCGGCGCCGAATTCTCCGTTCGAGAGCATAGGCAGGCCGCAGCAGTTTTGCGGAGGTACTATCACTTCGTAGCCGAGATGCTCCAACACGAGAATCGCGGCCATGCCCACGAAGGGCTCGTAGTACTGAGTCGCGCAGCCGTGAAAGTAAATGACTTTTCGCTCGCTGCGCAGCCGCTGGGCACGGGTACGCGCAAGCCAGCGGTTGAGCGTTTCACGGTGCCAGCGGGGCAGCGGCGCCTTCTCTGCGACACCGAACAGGGATGCGGCGAGCTTACGGCTGAGCGGGTTGTGCAGGGCGAAGTTGGCGAGGCCGGGCGCGACGCTTCCCATCCGTCCCAGTAGTTCATTCCGGCCCAGGAGACGGTTACGCAGGGAGAGGCCGCGCGCGGCCACGATGCGGGCGCGGGCGCGGGCGTTGATTTCGGCGATACGGACGCCGGTAGGGCAGACTTCGTTGCAGACGCGGCAGCCGGAGCAGTAGTCGACCGAGGCATCAGGCATCCGGCCAGCGGCGAGGGGGCGGGAGATGGGGCCGGAGTCGTCCTCGTAGTAAGGGTGGCCGAAATCACGAAAGCGTTCGGACTGGGGCGCGGCGTACTTCGGGCCCGGGAAGCTGTCAGTCACTTCGGAGACCGGGCAGTAGCTGGTGCAGATGTTGCACTTGATACAGGCGTTCAGGCTGAGGCCGACAGAGTTTACGGTTGTGTTTTGCATAGAGGAGATGGCCAGGGATTTGGGTAGACCACTGGCGCTATTGGCTCTTAATCACTCCATTTGCGGCGGCGTAGCCGGTAGCGATGGCGATGCCTTCGCGGCTGCGCTCGCGGATTGGGTCGGTGTGGGCGAGAATTGAGCCCGCAGCCCACAGGTTATCATAGACAGGCGCGCCGGACTGGTCCAGCGGACGAAAGTGGTGGTTGACGGAGACACCGGCCTGGAAGATTGGATGGCCGCGTTTGTCGAGGAAGAGAGGGCGCAGCCAGTGGGAGCGCGCGTGCGGCGCGGTCAGCGGCAGGTCGAAGACGGTCTCCTTTACGCGGCCGCAGCGGTCAGCGTAGATGCCTCCGCCGAGGATGCCGCCGGTTGCGAGCAGGTAGTTGCGGGCCGTGTGGCGAAGGGGGCGGCTTCCGGTTTCGGTCTCGATCCACTGGATGCGCCGGCCGGTGGCGTGGAACCCGCAGACTTCCATGCCGATTTCGACGCGGACGCCGAGGCCAGCCAGTTGGATGCGCAGGGCAGCGTCAAGGCGCAGACCCGGCACACTGGGAGGGAGCGTCGGGATCTCAAAGACTGATAGGACTGTGCCGCGCCTGTCAGAATGTTGGGCCGAATCCCGGCCTCGATCGACGACAGCTTCCTGCAGCTGCGTCAGGAGGCGTGTGTGGGCGTCCATCCCTAGCAGTGCGGGAAGGCCCACACGTTCTCCGGGTGCGGCCATGTCTGCCACCATTTCAGTGAACTGCGCCTGGGCGTCAAGTTTATCCAGTGTGCGCGCCATCTGCAGCGGAGAGATGTCACGCCGCCTCAAGAGCGGACTGAGATTCAGGGTAGCGGTGCGAGCATAGAAGCCTTGCTTCTGCAGATTCTCGGCGCTCAATGCGGGGTAGAATTCGGGCATTCCTTCCAGGCCGACAATTACCAGCGGGCGGTCGTCCTCCAGGTTGCCTGCCTGTTGGGCGGTTGGCGCCAGATAGACCGGGCGGGGGGCGCCAACCGGTGAGATGAGCTGGCAATTGCGTCCGAGGTTGTCGTTGTCGATCTGTTCGACTTGGCCTCTTGTTTGTGAACTTTCATCCTCAGACGCGCTGGGGGCGGGGAGAGACATGATGGTTCCGGGGCGTACATAGGGCAGCGCGGCTGCGACGGTAAATTGTTGAAACGCGTCCAGCGCCGTCGCAATTGCGTCCACGCCCAGAAGACGGTAGGGATGTGCAGGCGGCAGTTCGGGTAGCGCCTGTGTCCAGTTCGCGACCGCCTCATCCCTGTTTTCCACATATCCCAGAAGATCAATTGTTCCGGCATGCCAGTGCGTCGCGCCGGCGCCGTGGGCAATCACGCGCACGTGCAGGCCGGCGCGTGCGGCGGTATATGCGGCAAAGAGGCCGGTCAGACCGGCGCCGATTACAAGGAGATCGAGCATGCGCGGTTAGGGGTTTTGGCTCATGGTGTTCGGCATTACATTACACGGCATCATAGCAGTCGCTCCAGATTCGATGGTAGATTCCCATGCGGACGTCATGGCTAGCGGTCTAAATCAGAAATGGAGGAATCGGAGCGATAGAAGGAGGAAAGGGGGCTTTCCCCGTCATCGACGGGCAGGTGATCGGCGTTCAGAATGCTGAGATAGATCAGCTCGTCCAGGCGTTCCTGGCGCAGCTGCTGTCCCCAGAGGATGGGTGCGACGCCCTTCCAGCGCTCCTGGAGAAAGTCGCGCAGGAGCAGGTTCGGCTGTGAAACGGCCGCCTGGGGATCGACGGCGGCGGAGCGCTGGCGGAAGTCGCCCTGGGGTGTGGGAACGGAGGCCGGCTCAGAGGCTGTGGCCTGTTGTTCCGGGGTGGGGCTGTCGCGGTGGTGATGGGCCGGGGACTGCATGTGGGCCACGTTCCACTCGCCGGCTGCGGACGAGGCATTGCCGGCGCGCAACTGGTGGAGGATACCAACGGCGCGGTAGGTGCAGAAGCCGCCCTGACACGGTCCCATGCCGAGGCGGACATCGCGGCGCAGGTCGTCGAGGGTGACGGTCGGGTTGCGCTGGACGGCGCCCTCCAACATTGAGCGGGTGACCAGTTCACACTCGCAGACCAGCTCCGACTGCAGGTTTTCGTCTTCGACTTCGTTGAGCCGGTGGCCGAGCCAGTAGTGTCCCTGTTCGACGCCGGGCACGGGTGTATCGGCGGTGCGGCAGGGGCGGGAAACGCCCAACTGCTCACAGGCGGCATCGACTGCGGACTCGGCCATGAGGCGGAAGGTCGTCCACTTTCCGCCGGTTATGGTGATGAAGCCGCGCAGACCGTCCCGCTGCTGATGGTCAAGCAGGGCGAGGGCACGGGTGGCGTCACGGCTGTCCTGGGGCAGTTTCGTCGCCGGGTACTTGCTCGACTGGGCACGGTTCTCGCTTTGGGCAGGGCGACCGGGCAGTTGGGTCTCCTGGTATAAGGGCCGCACGCCAGCCCAGGCGCGCAGGATGCGGGTGCGGCTGAGGCCGGGGACGAGTTTGTCGCCTTCGGTGAGCATCAGGTCGATTTCCCACTGCTCGATTGGCAGGTCCTCGGGTTCGGCCACTCGTTCGTCGGTGGTGCCGATGACGGTGACGGTGTGTATGGGCACGAGGATGTCGCCGTCGCCGGGCATTTTGCAGCGGTTGATGACGGTGTTGGTCAGACGGGCGTTGGTGGCCAGCATCACGCCTTTGCCGAGGATCATCTTCACCTCCACGTCTGCGAGTGCGGCGACATGACCGGACCAGGCGCCGGCGGCGTTGATGACGAGATCGGCGTCGATGTGCAGTTCTTCTCCGGAGACTGTGTCGAGAATGGTGGCGCCGGAGAGTGTTCGGTTGCCGTCGCCGCCGGAGAGGTGGAGCCGGGTGAGCTCGTGGTAGGGCAGCAGGGTGGCGCCGGCCTGGCGGGCAGCCTGGGCGGTGGCGTGGGCGGCGAGGAAGCTGTCGGCGGCGGCGTCAGGCAGTTCAAAGACGCGGCTAATGCGGGGGTTGAGCAGAGGCTCGCGGCGCAGGGCGGACGCCGCCGGGATCTCGGTGCAGGGGACGTCGAGGCGGCGGCAGGCGGCGGCGAAGCGATCGGGATAGTCGTCCTCGTCTTCGGGCGTTACCACGAAAAACCCGCTCGTATCTTCGATGCAGTGGGTGTGGGTGCGGCGCAGGATGCGATTCTCGCTGATACACTCGACAGCGCTGTCGGGATCTTTGAGTACGTATCTTGCACCGCTGTGGAGGAGGCCGTGGTAGCGCCCGGTTGTGCCGTGTGTCAGGTCGCGCTTTTCGACGAGGACTGTGCGAAACCCTCGCAGGGCGGCATCCCAGGCTACACCGGTTCCGGTTGCGCCGCCGCCGATCACGAGGATTTCAGTCTGCATCCTCTTCATCGGGGGCTATCCAATGTCATGGAGCAGTTGATGGATTTCCTGGGCGCGGCTGCATTTGAGCGCTGTGGCGGCGAGCTCTCTGGCGGCGTCCATGTCCACGCGCCGAATTGCGGATTTGACGAGGGGAACGGCCGGGCCGGCCACACTGATTTCATTCAGACCGAGACCGAGGAGCAAGGGCTGCACGGAAGGGTCGCCGGCGACTTCGCCGCAGATGGCTACGGTAATGCCGGCGGCGCGGCCTGCCTTGCAGGTCAGGGCGATCAGGTGCAGCACGGAAGGATCCAGCGGGGTTGCCAGGGTTGCGACTGCGCTGTTTACGCGGTCTGCGGCGAGTGTATATTGGGCCAGATCGTTGGTGCCGATGCTGAGGAAGTCGACGTGCGGGGCGAAGTGGTGCGCGAGAAGGGCGGCCGACGGCACTTCGATGAGGACGCCTACTTCGAGGGTGCCGAGTTGGCGGCGGCAGTGCTGATAGCCGGGAATGTCTTCAAGCAGTTGCAAAGTCTGGTGGACTTCGTTCACTTTCGAAATCATGGGTATGAGAATTCGAATGCGGTCTACGGGCGACACATTTTGCGCCAGCTCGATCAAGGCCTGGGCCTGGTCGATGAGCATTTGCGGGTGGCGGAGCAGGAGGCGGATGCCGCGCACGCCGAGAAAGGGATTGGCTTCGGCGGGAGGCTGCAGATAGGGGACCGGCTTGTCGCCGCCGATGTCGAGCAGGCGCACGGTCAGAGAGTGGGTGTTGGTGTAGGAATGAACATCCTGGTAGGCGGCCAGCTGCTCGGAAACGGTTGGCGGGCTGGTCCGGTTTTGGAAAAGGTTTTCGGTGCGAAGGAGGCCGATGCCCTCGGCGCCGTTGGCGTGGATGTGCAGAAGATCTTCACGGCTGTTGACGTTGACGCGGACGGGGATGCGTTCGCCATCGGGAGTCAGGGCTGGTTCATGGGACTGCGAGAGCGCTTCGGCCTGGAAGCGGCGCAGCCGGGAACGGGTCAGCTCGTACTGTTCGAGCGTCTCCTCTTCGGGGTCGACGAGGAGGCGGCCGCGGATTCCGTCGACCACGGCGAACATGCCGGTGTGCAGTTGGAGGATTTCAGCGCCGGCGCTGCAGACAAGGGGGATACCGAGACTACGGGCCAGGATGGCAGTGTGGGCAGTGGGTGTGCTGTTGGCGAGGGCGATGCCAACGACGTGGTCCTGGTCGAGGTGTGTGGTATCGAAGGCGGTCAAGTCCTCTGCTAGCAGGATTGTATTGTCGGGCAAGGGGGTCAGCTGGCGGGCGGAGGTGATTCCGCCGAGACGGAAGACGAGGCGCTGGCCGACGTCGCGGATGTCGGTGGCGCGGCTGGCGAAGTACTGGTCGCTCAGGCCCTGGAAGATGCCAACCAGTTCACCGGTGGCCTGGCGGGTGGCGGTGGTGGCGCTGGAACCGGAGTCGATGGCGGCGCGCACGGCGTCGGTGAAGGTGCTGTCATGGAGTATTTCGCGGTGAACGAGAAAGATCTCGGCGGCGGCTGTCTGGCCGATCTGGGAGAGACGGGCGAGTTCTTCATCGACGAGGAGGCGAGCTTCCAGGAAGCGTTCCCACTCTTCTTCTGGGTCGCCGGCAGGGGGGGCGTGGGAGCCACCTGAGTCGTCGGGAGCGGCGGGGGCGTATTTGTATATGTTACCGATGCCTACCCCTGGCGCTGCCGATAGGCCGTGAAAGAGTTGCTGCACAGATTTCTCGCTGGTGTCTAGAAGAGAGAGCTAAGCGCCTCGATGGCTGCGACAGCGTCGGGTCCAGTGGCTGCCAGTTGCAGGTCGTGCCCCTGTCGGGCCTGAAGCTGCATCAGTTGGATGATGCTTTTGAGATCGATGGCGCTGGTGTTGCGGCTGAGGTTGGCGGCTGTGATCCGGGCCTGAAACTGGCTGGCGAGGCGGACCACATCTCTGCCGGAGCGGAGATGGAGGCCGCGCGGGTCGCTGACCGTAACCACGACGCTTTTGGACGGCTGAGGCGGCGTCTCCGGTTGCGCGAGGCGGCCATCAGGCAGGAGGTTGCGGGCGTTGTTGCGCAACCCACTCTGCTGGTGCTGTTGATTATCCTCAAGCCTTTCCTCTTGAGGTCCTGCCTGTGAAGCTCGATTCTCCATCTCAGAGTTCCAATACTGCGATCGTTCGATTTGCTCAGCCGGCGCCGGGAAGCTTCGGGACTGAGAGCGCGGCCTCGGCGACGGCGTTGACTGCCTGCAGAGGCTCACCGAGGCTGGCATGAAGCGCTGCGACTATGGCGCCTTCCACCAGGGGCGCATTGCTCAATAGACATTTCTGCCGCCGTTGTTCGGGCAGCATATCGAGAGCCAATTCGGCCGACATGACAGCGCTGCCCAAGTCCATCAACAGGAGTACTCCATCTTCACACCAGACCTCTTCAATGGCGGAAAGTATTTTGAAAGCGTCCGTGCCAAGTGTCTCACCGTCATCAGAGAGGCCTCCAGCCTGCCCTATCTCGACCTGACCTCCAGCCATTTGCACTGCCAATTCATGGACGCCCCGGGCAAGTGTGGCACTGTGGGAGACGATCACCAGACTGATCAGAATTGACTCTCCCGCGCTACAGAGACGGAGCAGACGGTAACCACAGTTCTCATTCCGCCCAATTGAGCGTACGTTCTACGGCTTTCTGCCAGCCGGTATAGCCCTGCACTCGTTCGGTATCATCGAGCCGCGGCTGCCAGGCTCTGTCTTCCTGCCACTGCGTGCGCAGTGTTTCCAGGTCCAGCCAGAAGCCGACAGCCAGGCCGGCTGCATAGGCGGCGCCGAGGCTGGTTGTTTCGGCGATGCGAGGCCGGATGACTTTGGTTCCCAGGATGTCGGCCTGCATCTGCATGAGCACGTTATTGACGGTTGCGCCGCCGTCTACCTTGAGCTGTCGCAGCGGCACACCGCTGTCAGCGTTCATGGCATCCAAGACTTCGCGCGTCTGGTAGCAGATGGATTCGAGCGCGGCGCGCACGATGTGGGCGCGGTTGACGTAGCGAGTGAGACCGACGATGACGCCGCGGGCGTCGCTGCGCCAGTGGGGGGCGAACAGCCCGCTGAAGGCGGGTACCAGATAGCAACCGCCGGTGTCGGCGACGGTCTGGGCGATCTCTTCGGTTTCGGCTGCCGAACCGATCAGCTGCAGCTCGTCGCGCAGCCATTGGACGGTTGCGCCGGCCATGGCGATTGAGCCTTCGAGGGCATAGACGGGCGCGGATTCGCCCAACTGGTAGCAGACGGTGGTCAGGAGCCCGTTGCGGCTATAGACGATTTCTTCACCGGTGTTCAGGATCATGAAACAGCCGGTCCCGTAGGTGTTCTTGGCTTCGCCAGGGCTGAAACAGGTCTGGCCAACGGTCGCGGCCTGCTGGTCGCCGAGGTTGCCGCAGATGGGAATGGCGGCGCCGAAGGGGCCATCGGCGGCGGTCGTGCCGTAGAAGTCAGGTGCGCTGCTGGGTTGGATCTCCGGCAACATCGAGGGCGGAATCGCGAGAATATCCAGCAGCTCCGGGTCCCAGGAGAGGGTTTCCAGGTCCATCAGCATGGTGCGGCTGGCGTTAGTGGGATCGGTGACATGCACGCGGTCGCCGCCGGTGAGCTGCCAGATGAGCCAACTGTCGACGGTGCCGCAGATCAGGTCACCGGTTTCGGATCGGGCCTGGGCGCCGTCAACGTTTTCGAGGATCCAGCGGAATTTGGGGCCGGAGAAGTAGGTTGCCAGGGGCAGACCGGCTTTCTTCTGGAAAGTGGGGGCGTGACCGGCCTCTTCGAGGCGGCGGCAGATGCGGTCGGTGCGGGTGTCCTGCCAGACGATGGCGTTACAGACGGGCAGGCCGGTGCGGCGGTCCCAGACGACTGCGGTCTCGCGCTGATTGGTGATGCCTAAGGCTGCGATCTGACCGGGCCGGACATCACATTTGGCGAGGGTGGCACGGATCACGGCCTGGGTGCGCTGCCAGATTTCGAGTGGATCGTGTTCTACCCAGCCGCTGCGAGGGAAGATCTGTTCGTGTTCCTGCTGTTCAAATCCGACGACGGCGCCCGTTTGATCAAAGAGCATGAAGCGTGTGCTGGTCGTACCGGAATCGATTGCACCGATCAGTTGAGGCATCAGTCAGCACCAGTTGTCGTGAGGACCTCGGCGGCGGTTTCGAACAGGAAGTAGGCGCTGGTGGCGCCGGGATCCTGGTGACCGATGGAGTGGGGGCCAAGGTAACTGGCGCGTCCTTTTCTGGCCTCAATTTCGATGGTGTGTTTCATGCCCAGATGGGCGGCCTGGCGGGCGGCTGCCAGAACGACTGCGGCGCTCTGGTGGGCTGCAACCGCTGCCTCCATGGCTTCGACGGCGGGCTGGATGGTGTCGATCATGGTCTTGTCGTCGGCCTGGGCCTTGCCGCGCTGCTGGAGTCCATCGAGGCCGTAGCGGAACATCTGGGTCAACTGTGGGAGATCGATCGAGCTGCCGTTTGTGGGGCTGGTGGCGGCGCGAAGGAAGAAGGTCCCGTACAGGGGGCCGGCGGCGCCGCCGACACCGCTGATGAGTGTCATGGCGACGGAGCGGAGGAAGGCGCTGATGTCTTCCGATTGCCCCTCCACCTGGAGGCGTTCCTGCAGTTTTCCCATGCCGCGGCGCATATTGACTCCGTGGTCGGCGTCACCGATGGCGGTGTCCAACTCGGTGAGATGGTCTTCGTTCTCGATGATACGAGCGGCGTAAGCCAGTAGCCATTTGCGAAGTTGCTTTGTTGTGATCTCCTGGGCCATTTTCACAGTCCGTAGTCGGCTGGCCGGTTGGTTACCAGTGCAGGACGGGTGTATGCACGGGGGCATCCCAAAGCTGCAGCAGTTCGTCGTCCAGTCTCATCAGGGTAATGGTATACCCGCCGCGGCCGAGGCAGGTCAGATAGTTTCCGATCAGCTGGCGCTCGACACGAAGATTATGTGCTGCCAGCAGCTGGTGAATTGCTTCGGAGAAGAGGTACAACTCCAGAGGCGGCGTACCGCCCATCCCGCTGATGAACAGCAGTATGCGATCACCGGAAGCAAAGGGCAGGTCATGGAGAACTGGATGCACGATCAGGTCGACAATTTCGGGCATTCCTTTGCTTACAGAACGCACTTCGCCGGGTTCGCCGTGAATGCCCACGCCCAGTTCGATCGAATCGTCTGCCAGATTTTCGTTGGGCCCGTTGCGAGGGAGCGTGTTGATGTTGGTTCCTACGCCCATGCTGCGAGAGGCGGCGATTGCCCGCCGCGTTACTTCCTCAGCCTCTGTTAGCGTGTACCCGGATTCGGCGGCGGCGCCGGCGATTTTGCAGGCGAGGGTGGCTGCGCCGAGGCCGCGGCGATTGGAGACATTGGGGATCGACACGTCGTCATTGACGAGCACGTAGCGAGCGTCGATTCCCTCCTGCATGGCAATCTCGATGGTCAGCTCGGTGTTGAGCACGCCGCCGGCGTAGTTCTTTACAACGAAGAGGACGCCTCCGCCGCGGTTGACCGAGTGGACGGCAGCCAACAGTTGGACGGGGGAAGGGCTGGTAAAGATGGGACCGGGACAGGCGGCGTCGAGCATGCCCAGACCGACGTAGCCGGTAGGCAGAGGTTCGTGTCCGCTGCCGCTGCCTTTAACGACGGCGACTTTTCCGGAAGGGGCGGGGGCCAATCGCTCGACGAAGTCCGGGTCGAAGTGTACTTTGATTGTGTCCGGGTGACTCAGCGCCATGCCACGCAGGCTTTGCGTGATGGCGCTACCCGGTTTGGTCATTAAATCTTGCATCGTTCATTGTGGGCAATGCTCGGCAATAACAGGGCCATTGTAGCCTGAAGTGCGGCTTTTTTCAACGCAGGGGGCATTTCATGTCAGGGCATACGCATCTTAATGGGATAGAACTCCCCAGAGATAGTCAGTTTTCCAACCGGCACGGAAACGTTTGGCAGAAATGCCGGTCTGGGCGCTTTTCTGTCTGCGTAAGAGGTTAAGAGGTGTTCGGCGCAAAATGGTCAAGTTGTGCTGCGCATGAAAGCCTTGGGTGCTGATGCGTGCATTCCGTTCATCGTGGAGCGTTTTTCTTGATGGTGGTTCACTGGCTTTCTCGTCTGTGCGTTTGACGAGCGTTTACGAGAGTTTACGAGAGTTTGCGTGATGTCTTTACTACAATACATGGAATTTGTTCGATGGCCTGTGATGAAGGATTCGCCGGTGCGCGTGGGCGCGTACGAGGTCAAACGAAAAATGTACAAGAGTTGTGCGTCCGGTGAAATGGTGGGACACAGTCGGCGTCAGATGTCGGGTAATGTCGGGCCAAGTCGGCATAAGTCGGGTAAAGTCGGGTAAAGTCGGGCAAAATATTTTTTGTCCGATTCTTGTGGTCGTTACGCTTTTGCATCAGTTTTTGCGTATCCGGAGCCTGTTCCCGGTTCTGGCAAGTTCTCTACGATGCTCTTCCACCACTCCAACAGACGACAGACTCATGCCGTTTAGCTGGCGATTGGGGCCGGTGGTCGGGTTCGGAAGGTCAGGGTCGGGTCAAGTCGGGTCAGGTCGAGAAAAGTCGGGTCGGAGCGGGCAGTTTTCCTTGTTATGGTCTTTTGCGCATGACTTTGAGCACGAATCCTCGCTGTTTTCGTTGGGTACTGGGCAGTTCGCAGTCTTGTACGGGCCCTGCTTCGCCTTCAGATTCGCAGCAAGCGGGCGTCATGGCTTCATGACGGTACGCTCTCAGCAGTGCCTATTCGCATTTTGTCACAGGGCTATTATATCACTGTTTTTGGTGCGATTGCCCTGCATTTCACGTGCAGCCCAAAATGGGGATGAGTAGGAGGGCACCTACAATGGGTGCTCCTACGGGGATCTGCATGCAGTCCAAATTGGGAGTGAGGGCGAGGGCAACCACAAGGGGTGCCCCTACGGGGATCTGCTTGCAGTCCTAATTGGGGGCGAGTACGTGGGCACCCACGAGGGGTGCCCCTACGGGGATCTGCTTGCAGTCCAGATTGGGTGCGAGGGCGAGGGCACACACAAGGGGTGCCCCTACGGGGATCTGCTTGCAGTCCTAATTGGGGGCGAGGGCGAGGGCACACACAAGGGGTGCCCCTACGGGGATCTGCATGCTGTCCAAATTGGGTGCGAGGGCGAGGGCACACACAAGGGGTGCCCCTACGGGGATCTGCATGCAGTCCAAATTGGGTGCGAGTACGAGGGCACCCACAAGGGGTGCCCCTACGGGTGCTGGCGGCGGGGCAAGAGCCGGGCTGGGCGGTCTGTCAGTGCCGGTGGCCCCAAGACCAGGTCTGCACGGGGCAGTTCGCGGTTTACGGCAGGGGCGGAATTGGTTACCGGCCATTTTGATCAGAAGAAAAGTCCTCGTCGACACCAAATTCGCCGGCCAGATCGGCAAGCCTGTGCCAGGTCCTCTCTTCAACGTAGATGCCATCCTCGCGGCCCCTCTGGGTCCGCAAGTATTCGAGTTCGCCGGGGTAGAAGACGCGTTCGACGCCCTCGGCAGGCGGTGTTGCGGTCAGGTATTGGGCGAACTCGGTTACTTCCTGCTTGAATTCTTCCAAAGGGCGGAAGGCGTCGACCTGGAAGACGGCCATGAAGCAGCCGTCGTTGTGGCGGCCGGTCGGTTCGATTCCGAAACCCAGGCCGGTGAGCAGTCCGGAGAGAATTTCGACCATGGCGGACAGGCCGTATCCTTTGTGGCCTTCGGAACCGCCGAGGGGCAGCATGGCGCCGCCGTTGCGGGCGGCGGCAGGGTCTGTGGAGGCGCGGCCTTCGCTGTCGATCACCCAGCCATTGGGTATTGACTGGTTGCGCTGGATGGCAACGCCCAGTTTGCCGCCGGCGACGGCGGAGGTTGCGATGTCGATGTAGAAGGGGCCGTCGAGGTTGGAGGGGACGGCGATGCAGATTGGGTTGGTGCCGAGGCGGGGTTCGCGTCCGCCGAACGGGGCAACGCTTTTGGGGCCGCGGCCGGAGTCGGCGGTCATCAGCCCAATCATGCCGGCTTGGGCGGCCATGAGGGGATAGTCGGTCAGGCGGCCGACGTGGCCCTGGCGTACGACGGTGGCGGCGGCGACGTTTTCGCGGCGGGCTTTGTCGATGGTCAGCTGCATGGCGCGCTCGGAAACGGTGAATCCAAAGCCCCAGTTTCCGTCTACGACGGTTGTGGCGCGGCTCTCCTGTGTGATGGTGAAAGGGGCGCCGGGCTGCACGTGGCCCTTTTGGATTGAGGCGATGTAGCCGGAGACATGGATGACACCGTGTGAGTCGTGGCCGGCGAGATTGGCGGCGATCAGGTGGCGGGCGATGGTAGCGGCTTCTGCGGAGGAGGCGCCGGCGGCCTGCATGAGCCGACCTGCGATCCGTTCGAGTCGATCGGCAGCAATCTTGGGCATTAGAAGAACTCCAATTGACGGGGGCCAGTTGGCGGCGTGGCCAGCGGTCACCGACCCCGAGAGAATCGAAAGCTACCTGCTGGAAAACAGCGGTCGTCCGAGAGCGTCGGTGGAATCATGACGCTCATAGTAGTTGAGATGACCACCGGCGTCGGAGAGGATTCGGTCGCGGGCCAGGGCGACGCGCTCGGGGCTGTGGGCTTCGATGTTCACGCGGCAGTCGGGGTCGGTCTCAAGATCGAACAGGCGCGTGATTGGCTGCCGCCCGTTGGAGGGCGACTGCCAGTCGACGGCGTCGAAGAACCAGTTGCGGTCATCGCGGTACCAGACGGCGTTGCCATAGCGGCAGGTCAGATAGTCGCGGCGGGCGAAATCGCGACCATCTTCGAGCAGGGGCAGCAGGCTCCGGCCTTCAACGGGGTCGGCTGACTGCTGGCGGGTGGCGGCAAGGATTGTGGCGGGCACGTCCAAGGTGTAGACAAATTCGTCGCGGCTCTGGCCTGCTCCGAGGCCGGCGGGATGGCGCATGAGCAGAGGAATGTTCATGGTGCCGGGGTACATGTAGTCGGCGGGCTTTCCCATTATCCCGTCCGGGTTTTCGCCGAAGTTGGTGCCGTGATCGCTGAAGAAGAAGACCAGTGTGTTGTCCCGCAGTCCGAGCTGGTCGACGGTATTCAGGAGGCGGCCGAACCAGGTATCGACCATGGTGACGAGTCCGGCGTAGTTGGCGCGGATGCTGGGGATGCGGTCGTCGTACTGATCGGCGAAAGGGCCGTAGGCGGCGGTCAGGCAGATCGGTTCGCGCTGGGCGCGAGTGCCGTAGAGGTCATAGTAGTGGAGGGGGGCTTCCCATGTTTCGTGGGGGGTGAAGCTGTCGACGTAGAGATAGAAGGGGGAGGTGTCCTTGTTGCGGCCGGGCGGGTGATTATCGCGCAGAAAGTCGATGGCCCATTGGAAGGTGCGGGCGGTCGGCCAGTCTTCTTCCGGGCGCTGAGGGCGAACATTGACCAGGTGTGCGGCGATCCGGTCCTGGGCGCCGGCGCGATAGCGGTCGAGCAATGCCGGGTCAGCGTCGGCGACAGCGTGCCAGCGGTCTTCGGCCTGGCCGCGAACGAACTCCCACTGCTGGAAGCCGCGGGTAAAGTTCATGCCGGGAACGAAGTAGTGGGGGACATCGGCGACGAAGCCGGTGTGGTAGCCGGCCTGCTGCAGGGATTCGGCGATTGTGCTTTCCTCGGCGTTCATTGGCTGCCAGCCGGGCAGGTAGACGTTGTCCCACGGGACCGGCCGGTAGTCGTTGAAGGGGAAGGCTCGGCGACCGCTGTGCAGCGTGCGCCTGGTGGGGATGGTGGGGAGACATTCAGGATGGGCACGTGTAAAGCGGACGCTCTGTTGGGCGAAGCGATCGATGGAGGGCGTGCGGATCCAGTCGTTGCCGTAACAGCCGAGAAAGGCTGTGCGCAAGGTATCGGCAACGACTACGATCACGTTGGGTTGCGTTTGTTCAATTTCGGACATATTTGGGGATACCAGAGTTGTGGCGCCTATTGGGCGAGAGGTTCCAATAGTGTGAGTTCACTCGTATTGGCCGGTACCCAGCCTTCGGCGCCGCTGTCCACGCGCACATACCACCAGACGATGGTGTCGGTGTTGCCTTCGAGCCAGATGGGGCCGTTGAGAATTGTCATGGGATCGGCGTCCTGGAGGTGGGTAACGATGACGCCGGCCTGTGCGCCGGCTTCGGTGCGCATCGAGATCTTGTACTCGGGCAGGAGGCGGATACGGTCGCCGACGTTCAAGGGGATTGCGTTACGACTGGGCGGGAGCCCGTTGGTTTCGACGATGAGGACATTCTGTGCGGCGGCGGCCGAGGAGGACCCGGCGGAAAGCGTTGTTTGCGTTGAGTTCTGGGTGAGGTCGCCTGTGAGCCATTCGTTCAGGAACCAGCCGCTGAAGAGTGCGGAGATAACGAGGAGCACGGCGCCGACGAGGATCAGGGGGTTGCTCGACGCGGGCGGCGGTGCGATGGCGGGCGTAGGGGCGCTGCCGCGGGGCTGAACCGAGAGGGGGTCACTGTTGAGTTGCATCCTCAGAGGGTAGAGACGAACGGGACGGTCACTTTTGTAGCGGTCTTCGATGAGGCGGAGGCTCTGGCGGAGGGCGATTTCGTAGAGGGCGTCAGCGGTGTTGTTGTTCATGTGGATTTCGCCGCGCACAGGCCGTCCGCGGCGGTCCATCAGCACAAGGAGTCCGGCCAGGGGCTGGCCCTGGAGGTCGGTAAGGTTGTAATAGTCGGCGCGAATTCCCTGGAGGTCGGCGTGAGGTCTGAACCTCCGGATCACACTCAGCGTACCCGTGTTGCTTATGGCCTCAACCATCGCTTCTTTCTCCGGAGCTCGGCGGTCCGATTGTTCGGTGCCGGCCGTACATTCTCTGCTTCATCGCGGTCCTCAGGTCATAGATTCCTGTTGAGAAGAAATCCTTTCTGCGTAAAGTTCACCGTGCGGCCCTGCGGCTGACTGCCCAGAGCACCTAATCGGGAAGTTGCATGGAGACGATGCCAGCCACCTGGACTGAGTTTTCGCCGAAATGGACGATGCGCAGGTCGAACTGTGCAGGCAGGTCGGGCCGCAGCATGCCCTGCCATCGCAGACTATCACCGGTCTTGCGAAAGGGGAAGTCGCCAGCGGGGATTCCACTGATTTCAGCGCCCTGTTCCGCCTGTCCGACGTAGCCGAACGTTGTTCCTTTCAGGAGATCGCCCGGGGCGACAGAGCCTGTATAGGTCATTTTGAGGGGATTCTCCTGCAGGACCATGGCGGGTTGATGTATGGGTTGGATGCCCTCGATCAGGAGGCGTTGGACGCCGGCGGCGCGAACGTACTCTTCGGTCACTCGATAGACGCGCAGTCGCAGCAGGTAGTCGACGCCACCAATGTTCGGCCAGGGGCCGTCGAAGTCAAGAGAGTCGCCTGCGATGCGCTCTGCGCGGAGGCCGGAGAAGAGGAATTGGGCGCGGCCATCAACGATGGCGTTCAGCTGAATGTCGGTGCCGCGGACGAATTCGCCGATTTCGATGCGCATTTCGGTCGGACCGGTGAAGGCCATGGCGTTTTCTGCGAGATCGACGGTCGGAAGGTCAACCATCTGCGGCAGGTCGGCGATATCGCTCAGGTCGGGGAGTTCGAGCTCTTTGAGGAGATCGAGGTCGAAGCCGGGAAGCTGGTCGAGCAGCTCGTCGAAGCCGGGCAGCGAACGGGGGGAGGGGAGCTGGGGCATTTGGGGCGCGCCGGGCAGGTCCGGGCCGAAGCAGGCGGTCAGGAGGACGAGTGGAATGATCAGGGAAGCAATCAGGCGGCGCAATTTCACAGACAGACAGCTCGGATTATCGCTACGCACTTACTCTGGGTTCTCCTCGTCTTTCCAACTTTCTCTGCCAAGACTCTGTGCTTTCTTTTGACGTAGCGCAGGCAGAGTGCGCTATGCAGGGCGCTCGACGTCGTAGATTCGATAGCCGTTGACCAACATGCCGCCATCGACGGCTATGCGCTCGCCGGTGATGAAACTGGACTCTTCCGACGCCAGGAAGACGGCTGCGGCGGCGATTTCGTGCGGCAGGCCGTTGCGGCCGAGCAGGGTATCTTCGGTCGGGCGCGGTGAAGTCAGGTGCGGCGGGCGGTTCTCGATGGGGCCGGGGGCGATGGTGTTAACGCGGATATTGAAAGGAGCCAGATCGGTGGCCGCAATGCGGGTCAGAGACTCGACCGCGCTCTTGGCAGAGACATAGGCTGCGCAGCGGGGCAGAGGGACGGCGCCATTTATGGAGGAGATGTTGATGATATTTCCCCTGCCGGCCTTCGCCATGACACGGCCCACCAGTTGTGAACAGATAAAGACGGCAGTCTGATTGACGCTGAGCACATGATCCCAGACGGACTGGGAAATCTCGAGGAAATGGCCGTTCTCGCCGAGGACAGCAGCATTGTTGACCAGGATGTCAATACGGCCAAAACGCCGCACCGTCTCGTCAACCAATCGTTCTACGTCGGGACGGCTGGAGACGTCGGTTTTGACAAAGATGGCAGTAGCGCGGGCACTTTGCAACTCGGCCTGGACACGCCGCCCGGACTCCGTGTCCTGTTCGGCGATGACAACAGATGCCCCTTCTTCAACAAAATGTTCGGCTATCGTACGGCCGAGCCCGCGGCCGGCTCCGGTAACGATGGCGACTTTGTCCAGCAGCCGCATCTTTGTTCCTTCCACTATGAACTTTCAGTTTACAGTAGTCATCTTCGCTTGGCAACCGGTTCGGTGACGTTTGGCGGGAATGCCGGTTTGGGCGCTCTTCTGTCTGCGCAAGAGGCTGAGAGCTATGCGGCGCACAATGGTCAGGTTGTGCTGCACATGAACGCCTTGGGTGCTGATGCTCTCATTTCATTCATCGTGGACCGTTTGTCTTGATGGTGGGTCACCGGCTTTCTCGTGTGTGTGTTGGACGAGAGTTTATGAGCGTTTACGAGAGTTTACGAGTGTTTGCGGGTTGTCTGAACTGTGATTTACGTGATTTGGGTGATGGGCTGTGATAAAGGCCTGGCCGGCGCCGTGGGTCTCGTTCCAGGGTCTGCGAGAGTTGTACGAACCCTTGCATGGCGGGGCGTGTTTTGGCGGGAATATGGCGGAAATAGCGGAAATGGCGGAAAAGTCGGGTAAAAGCGGGTAATTTTTTTTCCGGCTCTTGTTGTCGTTACGTTTTTGCATCAGTTTTTCCGATTCCGGAGTCAGTTCCCGGTTCCGGCAACCTCTCAACGAGTCTCAATTTCGACAGTCTCATGCCGGCCAGCTGGCGGTGCGGGGCAGGGCGTCGTGTCCGAAGGGTTAGGGTCAGGTTTAGTCGGGTCAGAGCGGGTGTGAGCGGGCAGTTTTCCTTGTTTTGGTCTTTGCGCTTGACTGTGAGCACGTTGCCTCGCTGTCTATTCCAGGTTAGATGCAGACATATTGTCGGGAGTTTACAGTCTTGCACGGGCTCTTCTTCGCCTTCGGATTCCCTGCCAGCGGGAGTCTGGCTTGACGGTTATACTTTTCAGCAATGTCTCTTCGCATTTCGGCGCTGTCCCATTATATCACTGATTTGTATGCAATTGGCCTGGAAACTCGGGGTGTGTTCCAGTTTTGGGGTGATGACAGTTTGGCAATAGGAGATTTATGGCAGGGGAGGCTGGGAATTCCTGTGCGCTTTGAGGAAGGTGTAGGGGCAGGCACAAGGCCTGCCCCTACGGGACGGATGAGAGGGGATGGGGACGGTGTCGCGCGTACGTGGGCAGGCACAAGGCCTGCCCCTACGGGACGGATGAGAGGGGATGGGGACGGTGT
>VXOE01000231.1:0-165 GCA_009840225.1 Caldilineaceae bacterium SB0662_bin_25
AATGTCGGCACCCGGTCGATGAGGCACGGCATGGTTTAGGGGGGGCGTGTGGGGGGGGGGGGGCCCCCCCCAACCCGGGGGGGCGGGCACCCCCCCCCCCCCAAAAAAAACGAAAAGGGGTGAGAATAAAATATTAAAACGTTATATATAAAAAAAAAAAACCAC
>VXOE01000231.1:175-6935 GCA_009840225.1 Caldilineaceae bacterium SB0662_bin_25
GTTGCGGGGGCGGAGCCCCCGCACAAGGGAGGGCCGACTAGGCCCGACCGCCCAGAACTGCAGTAGTCAGTGGTCAGTAGTCAGTGGTCAGAGACGGCGCTTATTCTGGCGGAAACTGGAATGGGAACTGACTGTGGCTTGGTTGCCTTGAGAGGTATGCGACTGTTCACCCCCATTTTGGGATGCACCCTTTTGTCCGCCTGATCTTTTGCGTGCGCACGGCCCTATGCTATACTGTGCAACCGCGACGAGGGACAGCTTGTCTGCTCCCTCGTTCTTTCTGTTCACAGCACAATGTTGTGGACCTTTGTCTGAACTGCAGTTTTTAGTTTTCAGTTTTTGGTTTTTAGTGCTGTCTCTCACTTGAGTTCGGGGCGGATACTGGAAACTGAAGACCTGAAACTAAGAACTAACCCTGGACATTGCTCATGGAAAGGAGTAAAAGGGTAGATGAACACGTACGAATTGGTGTACATCATCCAGCCCAATCTGGATGATGAGGGTGTCAAAGCCGTGGATGACCGGATCAGTCAGGCCATCGGCGGCGAGGATGGGACAGTCGAGAGCACCGACTATTGGGGCAAGCGCCGACTGGCCTATCCCATCAAAGGCCACTTTGAGGGACACTACATTCTGCACAACCTCTCGATGCCTCCCACCGCGGTGCAGAACGTCGAACGACAGTTGCGGCTATCTGAAGATGTATTACGTTTTCTCGTTGTCCGCGTTGGGGACTGAGCTACGAAGGAGCATCGAATGTCTGACGAAAACAGAGTGAACGAAGCCGAAGCAAATAGCGAAGAACAGCCGGTAGCCGAGACGCCCACGGGCGAGGATGCCCCCGTGCTCGCGGAGAGTCCGGAGGAGAGCGCTGCGCAGGTCGTTGCCGATACGGATGGAGAATCTGAGTCCGAAGCCATCGCAGAGCCTGAGGCTGAAGCGGCTGCTGAGCCAGTGGTCGAAGCTGTCGCAGAGCCTGAGGTTGAGGCGGTTGCTGAGCCATCGGCTGTGGCAAGCGTCGAGTCGGATGCAGACAGCGGCCGCGAGAGGCAGGAGACCCCCACTTTTAACCGTGTTGATGGGCCGGCGATATTCAATCGCGCCAGGCAGGGCAATCAGCGCAGAAATCCCCGTCACGTCGGCAACGACGTGCGTATCGACGAGATCGACTACAAGAACATACAGGTTCTCAGCCGGTTTGTCGATAACTACGGGCGCATTCACAACCGCCGCAAGACCCGCGTCACCGCCAAGATGCAGCGCAAAGTGACCAGGGCGATCAAGCGGGCCAGGCATCTGGCCTTGATGCCCTACACAGGCGAACATATCCGCATCACCGGCAGACGCGGTTGATCGATTCATGGCCAAGAAGCGCAGAAGAAGAAGGCAGGAAGAACAGCCGCAGGTCGAGAACCGGCGTGAGGTTCGGCTGCGCGCCCGCGACAGGGAGCGCAACCTGCGGCTTACAGCGATCGTCGGTGGGATCGTGGGTGTGGCGCTGCTGCTGGTCCTGTATGGCGTGGTCAATGAGTTGATCATCAAGCCCAACAGCGTGCTGGCACAGGTCGAAGACCAGACGATCGTCACGCGCGACTTCTGGCAGCAGACCCGCCTGCGCGAAAGCGAGCTGGAAAACCAGCGTTTGCGGCTGCAGATATTCGCCCAGCAGTTTGGGGATTCCAGCCTGTTCGCTTCCCAGATCGCTTCGATCAATGCGACGCTGGCCAGCCCGTTAACGCTGGGGACACAGGTCCTCAACGATATGATTGAAGGGGCTGTTCTGCAGATCAAAGCGCCGGAAGTGGGCGTGTCGGTGACCGATGAAGAAGTGGAAGAGACCCTTCTTGAGGAGGTGGCGCGCGGGCAAGGTGCGCTGACGGTGCCGCAGGCTACGGCCACCGCGGACGCCAGCATTGAAGCGACCGCGACCGCGGAGACCTTTACGCCGACACCGGTCCCCTCACCGGCGCCGACGCCGGAAGACAGCTCGGACAGCGCGCCGACCGCCGTTGCCGCCGCCGCGGAGACAGAGACGCTGGAAGAGGCGCCCACACCGGAGCCGCCTACGGTCCTGACCGACGCGTTGTACGCGGAGGGGTTGAGCACTCTGGAGGAGAATCTGCGCGAGAATGCCGGGATGAGTCTGGCCACCTATCGCGAAGTGATCCGGGCGCGTTTGTTACGTACAAAGATGTCGGAGACGGTCAGCCGGGACCTGGTATCCGACACGGAGGAACAGGTCCGGGTCCGCCATATTCTGATCTCCGTCAACCCCGCGCCGGAGCCGGCTGGCGAGACGGAGGGCGCGACACCCGCGGCCGAAACGACTCCTGCCCCGCCTGGAAGCACAGAGGCAGACGCTGAGAGCACAGTCGCGCCGGCGGCCGAAATAACGGTGGAGGTCGGTGGGGAGGACGAGAAATCTCCGGCTGAGACGCCTCCACCCGCGCCCGAAAGCCGTGACGAAGACGGTGAGAGTCCAGAGGCGCCGGCGGCCGAAACGACGGCAGGGGACGGTGCGGAGGACGATGAGGTTGGCAGCCCGCCCGCTCCGGAAATATGGAACCCTGACACCAACAACGACGGCCGTGTCGACGACGCCGAGGCGCTGGCCTTTGCGCAAATACTGCATCAACGCATTCTGGACGGCGAGGATTTCGCCGACCTGGCGCTGCGGTTCAGCAACGACCCGGGCAGCGGCTCCCAAGGGGGTGATCTGGGCTGGGCAGGCCGCGGGCGCTACGTGCCTGAATTCGAGGAAACGGCGTTTTCACTTGGTGTCGGTGAGATGAGCGCGCCGGTCAAGTCGACCTTTGGCTATCACATCATTGAAGTGTTGGAGCGGGATGATGAACGGCCGAAGGAAGAGGCCAGCTTGCAGCAGGAGTATGCCGCGGCTTTCCAAACATGGCTGCAGGAGCAGGTACTGTCGCTGAACATCGACCGTCCGGACAATCTGGCCGCCATGCTGCCGCGCAATCTTGGAGATTCGGATGACCAGTAGGCTCGGTCGGCAGCGCTAGGTCGTTTTGCAGTCAGGCTGTGGGACAATCAGAGATATTAGGGCGCCGGGTGTTATGCCCGGCGTTTCCTATTGGGGCAGGGGTTCGTGTGCGCCGGTCGCCAGGCAGGCGCGGATTCCGCTGATCAGCGCGCCGGCCTGCGGCCAGGTCAGCATCTCCAGGGTGCGCGGGCGGGGCAGGTCAACGGAGAAGGCGCCCTGCAGGCTTCCGGGCTGCCCGCTCAGTACGAGCACACGGTCGGCGAGGAAGACGGCCTCCTGGATGCTGTGTGTGATCATCAGGGCGGTCTGCTTGCGGTCGCGGCAGAGGCGCAGGAGTTCCTGGTTGAGACGCTCGCGTGTCAGCGCGTCGAGCGCGCCGAAGGGCTCGTCCAGCAGAAGAAGTGCTGGACTCTGCAACAGCGCGCGCGTGAGCGTGACGCGCTGGGCCATGCCGCCGGAGAGTTGAGAGGGATAGGCGTCGGCGAAGGCTTCCAGCCCCATCAGGGCGAGCGCCGCACAGGCCCTTTCCCGGTCGTCCTTATCGAGCGGTTTATGCAGCTCCAGCGGGAGGAGGACGTTTTCGAGGGCCGTGCGCCATGGCATCAGATTCGTATTCTGA
Organism: Caldilineaceae bacterium SB0662_bin_25; assembly: GCA_009840225.1. Classification (GTDB taxonomy): domain Bacteria; phylum Chloroflexota; class Anaerolineae; order Caldilineales; family Caldilineaceae; genus Bin5. The sequence goes on from VXOE01000231.1 coordinate 3,799, forward strand.
AAGACGAACCCGATCTGCGGCTGTGGGGCGCGCACGGGGACGCCTCTGAACTGTACCTCGCCTGCTGTGGGTGTCAACAAACCGCCGAGAATGCGCAGAAGCGTCGACTTGCCGCTGCCGCTGTTGCCGACCACACAGACAAACTCATGCTCCTGCAGGGAGAAGGAGACCTCTGCCAGCGCCGGCGTGACGCGGTTAGGGCGGGGGTAGTTGTGGCTGACGTTGTGCGCCTGCAGGAAAGGATCTGTCATCGGTGATCAGGGACAGAGTTTGCCGGCGGCCGGTTGTAGATTGCCGGCGCTGGTATATCACTGAATAAATTCATTGGTGTACATCTCATCGGGCTGGACGAGCCGGTCGACAAAGCCGATCCGCAGCAGGAGCTCAGCCACCGTCTGCCATTCGGCATCGGTCGTGGCGCCGGGCGCGCCCTGCGGACGCGGCTGCCAGAAAGGCAGCGAGGCGTCGAAGACCAGGCGGTTGGCGTCCTCGTTCTCTCCACCCGCCTCCGGCACAAAGGTCAACGAGATTGCGAAGGACTCGTCCGGATTGGCGAGGGTATAGGCGACCGACTCCTGCAGGGCGCGCACCATGGCCTCGACCAGTTGCGGCTCCTCCTGCAGTGTGCGTTCGTTGGTGACCAGCCCGTTGGCGGGGATCTGCAGGTACTGATCGAGGGGGATCTGGACGGTTTCGATACCGGCGTTGCCCAGCACGACGGGCCCATTGACGGCGTAGTCCACGGCCGCGTCGACCAGGTCCTCGCTCACGGCGGAGGCCTGGGTGAAGCCGATGCTTTCCATCTGAATGTCGGCTTCGGTCAGCCCGGCCACGTCGAGGAGGGCCCGCAGCGCGATGTAGGTGGCGCCGAAGGGACCCGGCACGCCGACCGTGCGGCCGGCCAGGTCGGCCGGTTCGCGGATGCCGGCGCCGGCCTTGGCAAAGACGGTGACGGGATAGCTGGTATACCAGTTGTGCACGTACTTGACCGGCAACTCCTGGGCGCGGCCGAGCACGAGCTGGTCACCGCTGGCGATCATGAACTGCATCTCGTCGGTCGCGACCAGTTTCAGGTAGTCGTTTTCGAAGCCGTAGTCCAGCGAAAGTTCGACGCCTCTCTCGGCGAAGAACCCCTTCTCGATTCCGACGTAGAATGGTGCGAACTGGACGTTGGGGATGAAGCCGACGCCTAACGTTATCGGGCGCAGGCTTTGAGGTTCGGCAGGCGCGGCCGGCGTAATGGGGGCGCACGCAGCCATGGCGGCAATCAGGAGCGGCAACAGAATCAGTTTGAGAACGCGAGGCAGGCCCACGGGGGCCGCCGCTGGCGGGCGGGGCAAGATGGCGTTCGTCCGTGCGGTTGGGTGACGGTCAGTGCAGTGTTTCATTCGTTCCTCTGAATATCTGAAATTGGAGATCTATCATAGAGGGAGCGCCTCTCAATCGCCGTCCGTCAAGCCGAGTTGCTTCCAGCGCAGGAGATAGCTTTCGAGCAGTGTGACGGTCCAGTACATCGACTGGGCGAGGAGCACGATCATGAGCACGGCGACGAAGATCATGGGCGTGTCGAGTACGCCCCGGCCCAGGTTGATGAGGAAACCCAGCCCAACGTCGGCGCCTACGAACTCGCCCACGACCGCGCCGACGACGGCCAGGATGACGCTAAGCTTGAGGCCGCCGAAGATGACGGGCAGCGCCGCGGGCAGCTCCAGCTTCAGGAAGAGCTGACGGCGGCTGGCGCGCAGCGAACGCATCAGCTCGCGCAGGTCCGCGTCTACGTTGCGGATGCCGACAACGGTGCTGACCAGGGTCGGGAAGAAGACCATGATGGTTGTGACCAGCACTTTGCTCAGCAGGCCGCTGCCGAACCAGATTACCAGGAGCGGGGCGATGGCCACGACCGGGATGGTCTGGCTGGCGACTAGATAGGGGGAGAGAATGCGGTCGAGGGTGCGGCTGCGTCCAAGCCAGTAGCCGAGGATAAAGGCCAGGGTGAGGCCGATCAGCAGACCGGCGCCGATTTCGGTGGCGGTGGCCCGGGTATGGCGCAGCAGCGAGCCGTCGGCGGCCATCGCCAGCGTTTTCTGCAGTACGTGGCCTGGGCGGGGCAGGATAAAGACCGGATACTCCTGCCAGCGGACGAGCGCCTCCCACAGCAGCAGCGCCCCGCCCAGCACGAACGGAAAGGCGGCGAGGGCAGGATGACGCGCGACCCAATCGCCGACGCGGCCGGTTTTGCGCCGGTGCTGCGGCGCCGATTGTTCGAATGCGGGCGGCGTTCCCTGGTCTGTGCCGTCATCGGCCGGCGCACCGGGAAAGAGAATTGAACTGTCCTTCATCGACCTGCTTTGCCTCAAAAAAAGGGACCCGAAGCTATCTGTCGCTTCGGGTCCTGTATACGGTGCGGTCACCGAACTCCCGGCGTGCGCCGGAAGCAGCCATATACAACAGCCGGCGTGCGCGATCGTCTCGCGGAACGCGTGCGCTCTACACAAAAGGGGCCCGAGATACAGAACTCGTACCCCGGGCGTTGCGCGCAGCAGCCATTGCGAATAGCCAAAGAGGCCAGGAACAATGCACGAAACAGCACTGCCCTCGCTCTTTGCACCTTCTCCCATCCGGACTATACCGTCGGCGTCGGAATCTCACCGAACTCTGCCTTGCGGCTCACGGGCTTACCAGGTAGTTCCGCTGCTCCTGTCGTTGAGGGCGCAACGCATTTGCCTGGCTCACCGCCGGTCGGGAATTGGGTCTATTCGACCCTCACCCTGCCCCGAAGGTAGGTTATGCGGTTGTTGGATTCATTATGGCAGAGCCTTGCCGTGCGCGTCAAGTCGGGGACGGTCGGTGGGTGCATCCCAGAATAGGGATGGTAACAGTCTGGCGGGGAATCAGTGCCAGCGGTGGCTTGGAGTTGCTTGCCGTCTTTGGGCGAGACGCAGTGCAGGCGCCAGGTCTGGCCGTACGGTGGAGTCCGTCACTTGGGGAGGGTGCGAGGGCAGGCACAAGGCCGGCAGCTGCTGGGATCTGGAGGGGCCGGCGGGACGTGGTCTGACTGGACAAGGTCGATTAGGCACCCGTTCGAATATCGACACCCGGTCGGCGACGGATGTTGTTGGGGGGGGCGTGGGGGGGGG
>VXOE01000325.1 GCA_009840225.1 Caldilineaceae bacterium SB0662_bin_25
GGGGTGGGGATGGCAGTAGGAGAGGAACCAGAAGCCGGGCCGGGTGGGGTCACGGCGGCGGATCATGCGGCACATCTGGTCGGTGGCCCAGTTGGTGACGTGGGTCTCCTCGGACAGATGCCAGGGGCGGTAGCTGTACTCGTTATTGCTCATGCCGTGGGCGAAGGAGCGGCCGGGATGGCCCTCCTCGCCGAGCCAGAGTTCGTAGTCGTCGATGGCGCCGAGGATGGGGCGGCCCTCCTCGGCGAGGATGACGTCGTCGAAGCCGATGCGATCGCGCTGGGGGAAGACGTGGAGCTTGCCGACGGCGTAGGCCTGGTAGCCGGCGTTGCGGAAGGTCTGGGCGACGGTTGGGAGCTGGGGCATGGGCTCCTGCACCTTGAAGACGCGGTCGCCGTGGGTGCGGGTGGTTGTGCCGGTCATGAGTGTGCGGCGGGCCGGGATGCAGACGGGGCACTCGGCGTAGGCGTTGGTGTAGCGGACGCCGGCGCCGGCGAGGCTGTCCAGGGTAGGGGTGCGGACTGCGGGATGACCGGCACCGGCCATGAGGTGGGCGGGCCAGTGGTCGGTGGAGATGAGCAGGACAGAGGGCGCGTCGGGGCCGGCGATGGATTGGGGTGCCATAGCGGTACTCCAGACTTTAGTGGTATTGGGCCAGGTCGGCGATGGCGGCCCGGACTTCGCGGGCGATTTCGGCGGGGACGGGCGGGTTGAAGGGGGCGCCTTCGCCGCCGTCGATGTCGTCGAAACCACTCTGGGCCATGGCGGAGATGACGGCAGAGTAGTTGTAGCGGCGGCCGTCGCGGAAGCGCAGCTCTTCAAGGGCGAAGATGGCGTCCTCGACGCGCTGGGACTCGGCGTGGTCGCCGGCGCGCTGGGCGTTGTTGATGGCGTCGGAGGCCTTGGAATAGGCGACGGCGATGCCGGAGGTATGGCCCTTGGCGCCGAGTTGGGAGGCGCGTGTGCAGCGGTCGCCGATGCCCCAGATGACGAGGCCGTTGTCGCCGATGGCGTGAACGAGCGGTTCCACGTCGTCTTCGCCGGTGCCGACTTTGAGGCCGATGAAGGCTTCGGAGTCGCGGAAGAGCTTGCCCATCTGGGACAGGTCGCGGCTGTCTTTGAAGTAGTAGATGAGCCGGGCGCCGAAGCTGTCGTGCACCTCTTCGCCGAAGGCCATGAACTCGTTGTACATGCCGGCCGGGTCGTAGACACCGACGAGCGGCATGACGAGGTAGGCGTCGGGGGGACGCTGGAGGCCGGAGAGCTCGCCGATGAGGTCCTTGGCGTCGGCGAGCGGACTGGGCAGGACGCCAGCGACGTAGACGCCCTCGTCGCCCATTTCGCGGGTGGTGATGTCGACGATGTGGACCTGCTCGGCGCGGGTCATCTGGTGGATGGGGCTGGTGCCGGCGATTGAGAGGACGCGGGGGCGGTTGTCGCTGAGGTTGTTGGTGCGCATGAGGTAGCGGATATTTTTGAGATGGGCGTCGTAGTCGATGCTGCCGGCGCGGTAGGGGGCGCAGGGGATGGCGGTGACGCCTTCGAGCGCGGTCAGCAGTTCAGAGATGGAGAGTTGGGGGGCGGTGGCGACGGTCATAGGGAGTCCTCCTGGGAAGGCGAGCGCTGCGGTGGCGCCTCTATCGGATCATGCGTATACGTTTTGAAGTATCTGATTTGCGGTGTTAGCCGCCGTATTCTACCACTGACACGCGATTTCGTTCTACCCAATCCCAGTTGATGTCGACGCCAAGTCCCGGTCCCTGGGGGATGGAGACGTGGCCGTTGGCATCGATGGCTTCGAGGTCGTCTACGTAGTCGACGTAGAGGTTGGGTTCGTGGCTGGCTGGGGCCTTGGGGTGGAGGAGGCCCATTTCGTAGTAGTTGGTGTTGCGGATGGCGGCCATGCACTGGCGCTGGGCGGGGCCGGGGCCGTGGAATTCGAGATCGATGCCGAGGGCCTCGCATGCGTGGGCGAGCTTAATGACGCCGGTAATGCCGTCGTAGCCGACGTCGCCGCGCACGTAGTCGGTGGCGTCGGCGATGGCGAAGTCGATGTGGGGCTCGAGGGAGCGGACATGCTCGGTCTGGAGGATGGGCGTATTGATTAGCTGGCGCAGCTTGCGGTGGGCGAACTGGGAGATGCCGCCGTCGCGGTAGGGGTCTTCGTACCAGAAGAAGCGGTTTTCGTCGCAGGCCCAGCCGACTTTGACGGCGTCGCCGAAGGTCATGAGCTCGCAGGCGGGGTCGAGCATGAGGTCCATCTTGTCGCCGACGCGTTTGCCGACGGCGTGGACGTTGGCGACTTCCTGGCTGACGGGCGCCCGGCCCCAGCCGTGGATTTTGAAGGCGGGGTAGCCGAGGTCGAGGCAGTGTTCGGCGAAGTCGGCGAAGGCTTCGGGGGTAGAGAGGCCGTCGGGCTGGTGGTCGCCGTGGTAGGTGCTGGCGTAGCAGGGGATGCTGTCCTTATAGCCGCCGAGCAGTTTGTAGATGGGCTGGTTGTAGAGTTTGCCGGCGATGTCCCAGAGGGCGATGTCGACGGGTGCGAAGCCGATGCGGGCGACCTGGCGGAGGGCGCGTCTGACTTCGGTGTAGATGAGCTCGCGCTGGAGGGCGCTGCGGCCGATGAGGAAGTGGATGAAGGTGGGGAGGGTTGAGTATTCGGCGCCGCTGCCGCCGGCGTACTCACCGACGATGCCCTGGTCGGTTTCGATGCGGAGGATGCTGCTCTGGGTCTTGATACGGCTGCCGGGCTCGTAGACAAGGTTGAAGCCGTGGTAGTCTTTGCCGAGGTTTACGCGTTCGGATTCGTAGGTATGGATTTCGATTTTGGTGATGATTGGGTCGGCCATGGTTGGTCCTCGTGTGGGGTGGAGTTGGGATGTGAAGGCGGTGAAATTGGGTGCGTTTATGTGCGTGTCCTGGGGCGCGTGGCCAATTGGCAGGGTGCAGGGGGTTGGCGGGAAGGGATGCGCCCTATTTTACACTGTCTTAGGCTGGTTGGCATTTTGTTGGGTGGTTGTTGTCTGAATCAGGATTTGCGGGATTGATATGGATTTTCTGGATGGCGGGGGATGGCGTGGTGTTTGTAGGGGACAATTTTGAGGGGGACAGATAGGTAGGGCGCAAAGGGGACGACAGGATGGGGTTTGCCTTGTGGGGTGAGGCGCAGTGCGAGAGGGAGATGCGAGGGCACCCACAAGGGGTGCCCCTACGGTGTGGAGGCAAGGGGGCAGGACGCTCGTCTTGATGCTTGTTCAGGAGAATTGGAAAAACGACGTTGGGAGGCGGATATTACTTCTTTTGTGACGAAGAACGTGCAGGTGGGTCTTCAGAAGGAGGAGTCGGTGTATGGGTTTGCACCAGTCTGAATCCGCTGCTCAGCTGGTTTGGCGTATTGGTTGGGGGACTCTTGGGGGAATCTTTGCTTCCTTTTGGCTGATATCCCCTTCCATTCCAGTGTCTGCGGTCAAGCTTTTGCATGTAGTTCCTCCTCGGGGGAATAGTCCCAGAATTCTACTGTGCTGACTTCGTCAGCAGTAATCAGGACACCTTTTTCGCCGGGAACAGACCGTGCTCCTGATTCATTGATACCACAGATCTGTTCGACCTGCGAGTCTCCTAACTTCGAGAGCTGTAGTTCAAGATTGAGGAGAGTACGAGGGCACCCACAAGGGGTGCCCCTACGGGATGCTGCGGTTGGGGGGTTATGCCTGGCGTTGTCTTTTTTGGAACCAGAGGTCCAGGCCGAAGGCGGCAAACATGCCGACGAGGAGGGGAAAGAAGTTGTAGGGGGAGTCGGCGGTGAAGAGGGTGAAGGACAGCCAAACGGAAAGGCCGATGACGGGGACGAAGATGGTGAGCGAGGCCCGCACTTCGGCAGGGGTCTTGCGTTTGTAGATCAGTACGTGGATGAAGTAGACGGCGGAGACGGCGATACACATGAAGGCGTAGCGCAGGCGGAAGTCGGACTGGAAATAGGAGCCGCCAATCCAGTCGCCGAGGAGAAGGATTGCGAGTGTCCAGATGAGGCTTGAGTGCAGGTAAGGTATTTTGCGCCATCTGGCCAGGATTCTTTCCATAATCTGAAGTGCCTCTTATTCGTCCCGTTGTGGTGACAATGCGTTCGAAACAGTTGGTGTGAAGAGTTCGCTCTTTCTATTGGCTAGATGCATGCGCCCTGTCAGGGAGGGTCTCGACGCGTGGTAAGACTGTTATGCTTTGCGAAACCATTTGCGGTATAGGGCGTAAACTCCATCGCCGACGAATGGCGCAATAATTATGGGATAGACGCCCGAGAATGAATTGAGGTCGAGAAAGGTATAGGAGATCCACCACCCCGCACCCAAACTAGCTAATCTGAAAACTGTCTTCAAAAGGTAGTCGCTCAGACCTTTTCGTTCGCAGATTAGGAAGTGGGCAACCTGCCCTGGGATAACCACTACGATGATGAGAATCGCATACAGGTAAGAGTCCAGATTGTTGTAGGCGGTAATGGCAGCGATCAAGGCGGCTAAGAATATCAGAAACCCAACAGAGACTCCCAATATCTTGGTCTCGCTGAGGAATTCTGAGGTGCTGCAGAAGGCTGTGGCGAGGTTCTCGGCCAGCCCTTTTCGTTTCTGGGGAAAGCTTTGCATGGTTGGAGGTGCTTTCAAACAGGTGCTGCTATGCGTGCAGCACGACCCAGCCGTCTTCGACGGTAACTTCGAAGCTTTCGACGGAGGGGTCTTCTTCTTCGGGCTCGGGTTGCTCGACGGTGACATCGTAGGTGCGGACGCGCAGGCGGTGGGGGTTGAAGACGGAGCGACCGGTGGCGATATCGAATTCCCAGCCGTGCCAGGGGCAGCGCAGGATCCGGCCGTCGCGTTCCCAGATGATTTCGCCGGGTGCGGTGGAGCGGGCGGTGCCGGTGATGGTGCCGCGGCAGAGGGGGGCGCCCTGGTGGGGGCAGAGGCTGCGGAGGGCGTAGTACTCGCCGTGGACGTTGAAGACGCCGATTGAGCGGCTGCGCACTTCGACGATTTTGCGCTCGCCGGGGGGCAGGTCGCTGACGCGGCAGATGGGATTGGGTTTGGTGCCGGCGCGACGGGGTGTATTGCCGGCGGACGGCTGTGGGACTTGCTGCCAACTCTGACTCGACATGTTCTCTCCGGTGGTAGTCACCTCAGTAGGGCCAAACGCGGGGCAGCGGCCTTTCTGCGGCCAGCAGTTTGCGGCTTAGTTCGTGACGGGACGCGGCGAGGTCGGAAGCGTAGGCGGGGTCGGCGGACACATCGCGGTAGTCGCCCCACTCGGCAGAGAGATCAAAGAGGTCTTCGGAGCCGTCGGCGTGGAGGAGGTAGCGAAAACTCTCGGTGCGGAGTGATTTCCAGCCGGTATGCTCGGTGAGGGCGGAGGCGCCGCCGGGGTCGTCGCCGTGCAGGCGGGGCATGAGCGAGCTGCCCTGCAGGTGGGGGGGAACCTGGATGCCGGCGAGGTCGAGGATGGTGGGCAGGACGTCGAGGGACTCGGTGAGGCCTGAGTCTCTGCGGGCGGTGAAGGTGTCGCTGGGGGGGCGGATGAGGAGGGGGACACGGCTGCACTGGTCGTGGGCGGGGTAGCCTTTGCCGTAGCGAAGGTGTTCGCCGAGCCATTCGCCGTGGTCGGAGGTGAAGATGACGACGGTGTCGCCGGCAATGGCCAACTCTTCGAGGGCAGCGAGGAGGCGACCGACGTGGTGGTCGACTTCGCTGATCTGGCCGTAGTAGCCCTGCCGGGCGAGCCGCAATTCGTCGTCGGGGAAGTTCTGCGGCCCGCGTTGCGACTCGATCTCCTGTGGGAAGGTCGGGAGCTGGAGAGAGTCGGCATCGTAGAGGTCGAAGTAGTGCTGGGGCGCGACCCAGGGGGAGTGGGGGGAGTAGATGCCGGCGATGCAAAGGAAGGGCTGGCCGGTGCGGGCCTGGTGGCGCATGAACTCGATGGACTGTTCGGCGACGAAGGCTGTGTGGGTCATGTCGTCGCGGCAGCGTGAGGCGAGAGGTTTGATGGGGAAGCGTTCGGGCGGGTGTTCGATGCCGTCCTCGATTCCCATGGTCTCCTGCCAGACCTCTGTCATGGGGGCCTGGCCGAGGCTGACGTGGGCGAGCTGGTCGGGGGCAAGGCGGCGGACCCAGGCGCGGTAGGCATCTTCATAGGAGCCGGGCTCGTCGGAGATTTCCAGGTGGTCGAAGCCGTAGGGCGGGTGATGGGTTCGGTGATCGCGGTTGGCGTGGGGCTGGAAATGGAGTTTGCCGATGTTGGCGGAGCGGTAGCCGTAGGGGGAGAGGAGGCGGGGCAGCGTGACGGTATCTTCGGGGACGGGCACGCCCATGTGGGTGATGCCGAGGGTGGAGGGATATTGCCCGGTGAGAAAGCTGAGGCGGCTGGGCATGCAGACGGGATTCTGCACGAAGCAGCGGTCGAAGTTGACGCTCTGGTTTGCCAGTCTGTCGAGGTGGGGCGTGTGGATGTCGGGATTGCCGTTGACGCCGAGGCCGTCCCAGCGTTGCTGGTCGGTGTAGATGATGAGGAAGTTGGGACGGCGCATGGGGCTGGTCTCCTGCGAGATTGAATCGGGTTTGCGTAGGGAGTACTCTACTATAATGGTTCTTCAGTTCGCAATCCCTGGTATTGCGTAAGACGCGGCCTCAAATGGGGGAGAATGCAAGGGCACCCACAAGGGGTGCCCCTACGGTGGGATGCGGCAGGTTGGCGCAGTTGAGGACGGCAGCCCTGGGCACCCACAAGGGGTGCCCCTACGGGGATCTGGAGGGGCGTGGTTTGGCGAAACTCCTTCGACTGGGCACCTGTTACGAATATCGACACCAGGTCGGCGAGGCATGTTGTTGGGGGGGGGCGTGGGGGGGGGGGGGGGGGGGGGGGGGGGGGGGCGGGGGGGGGGGGGGGGG
>VXOE01000238.1:0-42194 GCA_009840225.1 Caldilineaceae bacterium SB0662_bin_25
GCGGAGCCCCCGCACAAGGGAGGGCCGACTAGGCCCGACCGCCCAACTGCAGTGGTTAGTGGTCAGTGGTCAGAGGAGGCATTTTCCTTGGCATGGAATTGATGGCGGACTGGAAACGGCTCTGTTACTATCTGAGGTTTAGGAAAGTTCGCCCCTTTTTCGGGATGTACCCCGCGGCTTCTCTACCTTGACAAAACGGTAACAGTTTGGCATAGTTGCGGCGTCCGCACGGGCCGCCCACAATGGCACGCGTGCAGCCGTGCGAAACTTCGCTGGCGCTCACCCGATGGCGGACCTGATTGGCGCACAAGAGCCCATTATCTTGGGAAAGCGAAAGTCAGCGTGACAGACGGCTTGCACAAGCCAATTCTGTCCAGTCCACCGTTGCCCCCGATGGGGGCGAAGTCAACCACAGTTCCATCAACTTCATAAGGGGAAACACACATGAGACAATTGCATCTCCGATTCGCAATATCTGCGCTTCTCTTGGTAACGGTTGTTCTTGGCGCATGCGCGGCCCCGGCGGCCCCCGCTCCCGTCGATTCAGGGGCGGCCATGGCCGACGAGGGCGAAATGATGGGCCGTCCGTTGCCGGATGACGCAGCTGAAGAGCAGGTCATTCGCTACGTCGCGCGCGGCTTCGGGAGGCTGAACCCTGCGGCTGAAGGTGGGTTCGGGCGTTTCATTATTTCCCACATGTTTATGCCCTTCTTCATCCGCGATGCGGAGCACAATCTGTCACCCTGGCTGGCTACGGGCATTGACGCCAACGAAGATCAGAGCGTTTACACGATTCATATCCATCCGGACGCAGTTTGGAATGATGGCTCACCCGTGACCGCGCAGGAGGCCAAGGCTTACTGGGAGTATGGACTGCACCCCGGCAAATGCGTTGGGTGCTACCTTTCCCGATTCACGGGCTTTGACCTGATCGAGGGCGCGCAGGCAGTGATCGACGGCGAGGCTGACGAGGTTTCGGGCGTCGTGGCGGTGGATGACAAGACGCTGGAGGTCCGGCTGGTTGGTCCCGACCCACTGTTCCCGCAGCGGGTGGCATTGTTCGACACCGGTTTCGTCAAGGTCGAGGACATCACTGGAGAGGACTTCTCGGCGACGTCTGAGACGCGCGTCAACGGTCCCTTCATGTTGCAGGAATGGGACGTCGACGAGCAGAAGTTTGAGATCGTTCAGAATCCCAACTGGTGGGGAGACAAGAAGCCGTTCATCGAGCGCATCATCGCCACCCCTTCAGCCGACGAAAATATCTCCTTCATTATGTGGCAGAACGATGAGGTGGATATCGCTTTCTTCCTGACCAATGTGCGCGAGCAGTTGGAGGAGGGGACGTTTACGGTGATTCCCTATGCCACCAACCTGTTCTACACGTTCTGGGCAGGCGTGGAACCGATCGACGACCTCAACGTACGGCGCGCGCTGGTCCACGCAGTAGATTGGCGCCCGGCGATATCGGCGGCCTGGGAAGGCACACGCGACGACCGCTTCATGTCGACGCTGCTGACGCCCGAGCTGCAGTGTTATAGGGAGGGCAACTGGCCCGATTTTGGATTTGATCCCGAGCTGGCCAAGGCGGAACTAGCGGCCTCCAAGTACGGCGGGCCGGAGAATCTGCCCACGATTCGCATCAGCACGGGCGGCCAGTCGCCGAACTACATCCGCACTGCTGAGATCATGGTAGAGCAGTGGAAGAACAACCTGGGCATCACGAATGTAGAGATTCGCCCCGGCTGGCTGGATGTCTGGGGCCAGGACGCAGACCTGGTCAATGTGCGCCGCCAGAGCCTGGGCGCCATTTTGCCTGATCCGCCCAACTTCCTGGCGGGCCACTGGGCCAATTACGGGAACCCGGAGGCAGCGGGGAGCATGGCGGATGACGCTGAGCTTGCCGAGATGATCGAGTCCCTAAAGGGGATGTCTCGCGACGACCCGGCATTCTGTGACCTGGTGCAGGAGACTGAGGCGCGCATGCTCGGTCACTATCCCATCATTCCGATGATCTGGGATCCCTACGGTTACAGTGTCAAGCCTCGCATTAAGAATTTTGGAACCAACGTGGACAACAACTGGGCTACCCTGTTGGACATCTACGTGGCTGAAGAGTAGATGAAAAGGGGTGAGAGCCGCACCGGGCTCTCGCCCCTTCATATTTTATTGAGGTAGTTCCCAAGGCGATCGAACCAAACGGAGGTAGAACTCGATGAAAGACAGAACGAAACTATTTTATCTGGTCTCACTTTTCCTGGTCGCAGCATTAGCCTTATCGGCCTGTGCCGCGCCTGCCGCGCCGGCTGACACCGGAGGCGAGGCCATGGCGGATGAGGGAGAGGCGATGGAAGGCAGGCCGCTGCCTGACGACGCCGCGGAGGAGCAGGTAATCCGCTATGTGACACGTGATCTGAGCCGGCTCAACCCGGCCTCTGAGTCCGGTTTCGGGCGACCCTGGATCTCCCACATGTGGATGCCGTTCTTCCTGAGAGACCGCAATCACGATCTGCATCCCTGGCTGGCGACTGAATGGGAAGTGAACGAGGACAATACCGTCTATACGATTCACATCAATCCCGATGCCACCTGGTCGGACGGCTCCCCGGTTGTGGCGCAGGAGGCGATCGACTTCTGGTCGTGGGCGCTCAGCCCCAGTTGTATCAGCTGCTGGACCTACCTGCGACTGGGTGTGGTTGAGGGTGCACAGGCCGTCATCGACGGAGAGGCCGACACGATTTCGGGCTTGACAGCCCTTGATGACAAGACGCTGCAGATCACGCTGGCAGATCCAAGCCCGACCTTCATTGCCAGCATGGCCCACTACAATACCGGCTTCGTCAAGATGGAGGACGTGAACGCCGACGAGTTTGCGGCCGATGCCGATACGCGCGTTAACGGCCCCTTCAAGATCAAGGTCTGGGACCTGGATGAGCGCGAGTATGAGATTGTGCAGAACCCCAACTGGTGGGGGGACAAGAAGCCTTATATCGAACGCATCGTCGCGCAGTGGTCCAACGACGAGAATATCACCTACATTATGTGGCAGGATGGGGAGGCCGACATCGCGCACTGGTTCACCAATATTCGTGAGCCGCTGCGCGCAGAGAGCCCCGAACTGTTCGTACTCATCCCGTACGCCACCAACTTCTATTTCGCGATCCATGGCAGCAAGCCGCCGATGGATGACATCAACGTGCGTCGAGCGCTGCTGCATGCGGTTGACTGGGATCTGGCCATCAGCGCCGCCTACGAAGGCTCCCGCGACGAGCGCGTTATGAAGACACACCTCACGCCCGAGTTGCCGTGCTTCGTAGCCGACAACTGGCCGGACTTCGGGTATGATCCGGAGTTGGCGAAGCAGGAACTGGCTGCGTCCAAGTATGGCGGTCCGGAAGACCTGCCCAAGATCCGAATCTCCAGCGGCGGCCAGTCGCCCAACTACCTGCGCACCGCTGAGATTATGGCGGAGCAGTGGAAGAACGTTCTGGGCATTACCGACGTCGAGATCCGGCCGGGCTGGAGCGATGCCTGGGGCCAGGAGGCTGATCTCATCAATGTTCAGCGCAACAGTTGGGGCGCGACGATTCCCGATCCCGCCGCGATGATCACCGGTCTGTGGAAGTATTACAGGGATCCCCACGATGTTGGCTTAGTGGATGAGGAGTTGGACGCGATGATGGCCGAGCTTCCTACCCTTGACCCCAACAGCGCCGAGTACTGTGAAAAGGTCTCTGCAGCCGAGAAGCGGTTGCTCAGCCACTACTATTTCCTGCCTATGATCTGGGACCTGTACGAGTACGTTGTACAGCCTCACGTTAAGAACTTCGATGCCAACGTGGACAACAACTGGTCCACGCTGCTCGATATCTACATTGCAGAGCACTAAGTCAGACTAGACAGAAGGAGGGGTGGAGGTAATCGGTACTTCCACCCCTCTTCATTGCCCCAGCGTATTGTGCTTCGACTTGGAGAGAACTGGAGGATGATACCAATGAAAGGCAGATTGCAGCCGTACTTGCTTACTACAATGCTGCTGGTGTTGGCGCTGATTGTTACGGCCTGTGCGGCGCCGGCCGGACCGGCCGCGTCGGACACTGGCGGCGCCATGGCGGATGACGGGGAAGAGATGGCCGGGAGGCCGTTGCCAGACGATGCAGCGGAGGAGCAGGTAATCCGGTACGTGACACGCAACTTCAGTCGTATGAATCCGGCCTCTGAGGGTGGTTTTGGCAGGCCTTTCGTCTCGCATATCTGGATGACTTTATTCCTGCGAGACTATGAGCACAATCCGCAGCCCTGGCTGGCCACTGGATATGACGTCAGTGATGATGGCTTGACATACACGATTCACATTCATCCCGATGCCATCTGGTCGGATGGGTCAGCGGTAACGGCCCAGGACGTGAAGGTGTACTGGGAGTATGCGGTGAGTCCAGAATGCATTGGCTGCCGTATGTTCAACTACAGCGCCATCAAGTTAATCGAAGGCATCCAGCCGGTCGTTGACGGCGAAGCGGACGAGATTCCGGGGCTGGTGGTCGTGGATGACAAGACGCTGGAGATCAAGCTAGTTGCCCCGAAGCCAATTATTATCGACACGCTGGCGAACTACAATACGGCGATCGTCAAATTGGAGGACATTCTGGAGGGCGGCGAGTTCTGGGCCGCGGACGGCACGGCGCGTGTAAACGGCCCCTTCAAGGTGAAGATCTGGGATCCGGACACGCAGGAGTATGAGGTCGAACAGAACCCGATGTGGTGGGGCGACAGAAAGCCCTATATCGAACGCATCATCGGTCAGGCGTCAGCGGACGAAAACGTCTCCTTCATCATGTGGCAGAACGACGAGGTAGACATCGCCCACTGGCTCACCAACATTCGCGAGCCGCTGCGGGCTGAAAACCCGGAGAGCTTCACGCTGATTCCGTATGCCACCAACTTCTTCTACACGTTGAATACGTCACTGCCTCCGTTCGACGACATCAACGTGCGGCGGGCGCTTGTGCATGCGGTGGACTGGGACCTGGCAATCGACGCGGCTTGGGAAGGGGCGCGCAGCGACCGGGTCATGAAGACCCATCTCACGCCGGAAATCCAGTGTTACAAGGCGGACAACTGGCCGGATTTCGGCTACAATCCGGAACTAGCCAAAGAGGAACTGGCAGCCTCCAAGTACGGAGGACCGGAGGATCTGCCCAAGATTCGGATCACCACGAACGGCCAGTCGCCCAACTATATCCGAACGGCCGAGATAATGATGGAGATGTGGAAGAACAACCTGGGCATCACGAATGTCGAAATGCGTCCCGGTCGAATCGATGCATGGGGCCAGGAGGGTGAACAGGTACAGGTGTTGCGCCGCAGCTCGGGCGCTGTGATTCCGGATTCGGCCGAGTGGATGAACGGCTTCTATCAGCGACTGGGCGATCCGGCCAGACAGATCAACATCGTGGATGAAGAGCTGGGTGCGCTGGTGGACGAGATGGCGCTCTACTCATCGGCTGACCCCGAATACTGTGACTTCGTGCAGGAGGTCGAGTCGCGCATACTGGGGCACTACTACTTCCTGCCCATGATCTGGGATCTGTACGAGTACAACACCAAGCCCTGGATCAAGGGTTTTGACACGAACGTGGACAACAACTGGATTTCACTGCTCGACATGTATGTAGCAGAACGATAGACTACCGTGTAACCTGCAGCGGGCTGTCGCTGTCCTCTTGAGTTTGGGCAGCGATGGCTCGTCGTGATAGCAGTCGCCAAGGATACCCAACATGTTCGTTTACGCCCTGAAACGCTTGGCCGTGGCTGTTCCCACCTTCATTGCAGTGCTGCTCATCACATTTACGCTCACCGTGGTCAGCCCTTTCGATCCGGTGGCGATGATGATGACCCAGTTTGAAGGAACGCTCGACACTCTTGCAAGAGAAGAGGTCATAGAGAGAATCCGGGACCAGTATGGCCTGAACGACTCCTACTGGGTCCAGTTTACGCGCTGGATTGGGCGTCTGTCGCAGGGAGACCTTGGCATCTCTATCAACGGTCAACGCGATGTTCTGCGCATGATCGTGAAAACGTTTCCCATTTCATTTCAATTGGGTCTGGCCGGAGCCGTTGTCACTACCATATTGGGGATACCCCTGGGTTGTCTTGCGGCTCTCAGACAGAATACCTGGTTAGACTATACGATTGTAGGGGGCACGCTCGGCTTCAGAACGGTGCCGGTATTTGTACTTGCTCCGTTGCTATTGGTCCTCTTTGTCCTGGTTCTTGATATCATGAGGGTGCCCCGCGGCTGGGACGGGCTCTTCCAGAGCAAGGTGATTCTGCCGGTCTTCATTCTCGCATTGGGTCCTTTGCCGGTGGTTGTTCGCCAGACGCGTGCCGCTGTGCTGGAAGTCTTTTCGATGGACTATGTACGGACTGCCAAGATGAAGGGGCTGCATATGTGGCGCATCATTCTTCGCCACATCCTTCGCAACGCATTAATCCCCGTTGTCACCACGTTGGGCTTTATTGCCGAGGGTTTGATCGTTGGCAGCATTTTTCTTGACAGCATCTTTGCGATCCCAGGGTTTGGAGGCGTGGCTGAAGCCGGTTTTCGGGGTTTTGACTACCCGGTCATAATGGGCGTAACCATGGTCAGCGCCATCATGATTATTCTAACGAACCTTCTGGTTGATCTGGTATATCCTTTCCTCGATCCCCGAATCAAGATCGAGTAGTCAGCCTAGCGATCCTTGCACCGAGGACACCGGGTCCCATGGGTACCCGGCGCCACAGACAGTTGAACTATCAGGAACTACAGTAGATGAGCGAAAGCAGCGAGTCAGTAGCTAACGGAAGTTTGGGAGAGGAGCTGGCGGGGGAAGGGGCGCTCCAGACACGGTCGCTCTGGAAGGATGCGGTGGGCCGCCTACTGCGCAATCGACTCTCCGTAATCGGTCTCATTATCACTATTATGCTGCTGATTGCCGCCCTTTTTGGCCCTTATATTGCTCCCTATACCTATACCGAGCAGGACCTTCTGAATGTGGCCAAAATGCCCAGCGCCGACCACTGGCTGGGCACCGATGAGATCGGGAGAGACCTCTTCAGCCGCGTGTTGTGGGGCGCGCGCACGGCGACGCTCGTCGCGATTTTTACCACATTTATCAGTGTAATCATCGGCGTAATTATTGGCGCCATTGCGGGTTACGGCGGTGCGCTGGCCGACAACATAACCGGGCGAATCATCGATATCGTAATGTCCGTGCCGGGCTTGCTTCTGGCGGCGCTGATCGCTGTTTCCATTAAGGAGCCGGTCGTATCTTGGGCAGAGAACATATACGATACGACCGGCTTCCCTCTCTTCGCAGATACAACCTGGCTGGATCTGCTGGTTGTTTTCGGGGGTCTCGCGTTTGTCTCCTGGCCCGGCTATGCTCGCTTGATCCGGGGGCAGATTTTCTCCTTGCGCGAGGAACAATATATAGAGGCTGCCAAGTCGGTTGGCGTCTCGGAACTGAAGATCGCGCTCCGGCATCTCCTGCCCAATGCCATCGGACCGGTCATCGTCACCTTGACGTTCAGCTTTTCCAGTGCGATGGTCCTCGAGTCTTCGCTCAGTTACCTAGGCATCGGGGTTCAACCGCCCCAGGCCAGTTGGGGAAACATGATTGCCTCCAATATCGGCAGTTGGTCATACCGTCCCTGGCTGGTGGCCGTGCCGGCAATAACGCTGGCGTTCGTCACACTAGGCATCAATTTCCTGGGCGACGGCCTAAACGACGCGCTCAATCCCAGGGCGAAGCGCTCGATCTGACGTGTTCGTATCTCGCTCTATCTGACGCGCCGATTGAAGAGCGGCAGCAGATCTGCTCTGTCCTCGACATTGCCGAACTCCCTTTATTGCAGAGCCGGATAGATCCCCAACGACAAGCAAAATCACACTACGACAAGGAGTTACCATGTCAGAAGCAAAGCTGCGCGCGGCCGTGATTGGAGGCGGACTGGGCGGGTCTCACGGATATGCCTATGCGCGAGCGCCAGAGTACGAGTTGGTGGCTATTTGCGATATCAACCCCGACGTCTTTCCGCGCTTTTTCGAGAGGGCCGAACTTCCCCCCGGCAGCATCAAGCAGTACACCGACTACCATGAGATGTTTGCGGAGGAGAGGCTGGACGTTGTCAGTGTGGCGACGCCGGACCACCTGCACACGGATCCGGTGTGTGACGCTTCGAATGCAGGAATCCGCGGCGTCATTTGCGAGAAGCCTCTGACGACAACGATCAAGGACGCCGACAGGATTATTGAAACGATTGAAGCCAATGGGACAAAGATGTCGGTGGACCACACGCGCAGCTGGATACCGTCATACCAGAGCGTGAAGAAGGCGGTATGGGATGGTGAGATCGGCGGGCTGACGCGAATCGTCGCCCACATGGGAGGCCGCCGCTCGATGCTGTTCCGCAACGGCACGCATTTGATCGACGGTGTCTGTTTCTTTGCCAATGCTTCGCCGGTCTGGGTGATCGCCGCGCACGAGCAGGGCTTTGAGGATTACGGTCCGGTATACGATGGGAAGGGGGGCAAGGACCCGCAATATGACCCGGGCTCGACGATCATCATTGAATTCGCGAATGGTGTGCGGGGAATCGTGAACAGCGCCAAGTTGACACCTCAGCTGTTTGAGTATGATCTGCAAGGGCCGAACGGCCGCTTCTGGCTTACGGACAGGCACTGTACCGCCTGGAAGACGGAGGAGAAGGAGGGCACGCCAGTTCAGGTGCCGCCGCCACCGGGGAGGAGCTATGCCGATCCCTTTGGCGCAAACCTGATTCCGGCTGTCCAGGAGATGGCCAATATGGTACTGCACGACGCCCCCAGCAGCTCCTCCCCCTACCGGGGCAGGGAGTCCCTGGAGATTATGCTGGCGGCCCTGATTTCGCAGACCAAGGGCAGCGCCAAGATCGAATTGCCGCTGCCACGCGATTGAGGCAGAGAACGATGTCAAGAGACAGACAGCTGGTCGTGGGGGCGATATCCTCCCACGGCCATGAACTCGGTCATGTCAGCGTACTCGACCAGTTAGAGGAGGTCGGGGAAATTCACGTCTGCGCGGCCACGGACCTGGTCGACGTGGAGGAACTGGCGGGCGAGTCGGGGCGGGTGGTCGGCAAGTATACCAGCGTGGATGCGCTGCTGGAGCGAACGGACCTTGACGCTGTGATCATGTGCGCACGCCCCGATCACGCGCCTCCGATCATGGAAAAGGTCGTAAACGCCGGCCTGCCGGTCCTCTACGACAAACCGGCTTCGACCCGGTCTGCCGACTTGCGCAGGGTCGCCGAGGTCGCTCGACGGAAAGGCCTTACCGCCGGGGCCATGCTGCAGTGGCGCTATCATCCGATGACGCTCAGCCTCAAGCGTGCGCTGGACAAAGGCGCGCTCGGCGAAGTAATGACGGTCGAAGGCAAGATGCTGAACGGCCTGCTGCGGTACCGGGACACCTCTACCTATTATTTCGATCCGGAGAAGGCCGGACACGGCATTCTTTCCTGGCTCGGCTGCCACTGTCTCGATCTTGTCCTCTATCTGATGGAGGAGAGAGTGGTCGAGGTAATGGCGATGGTAGGCAACCTCAACCCGGAGAAAGTCGCGGTAGAGGATACTGGGTTCCTGATTCTGAAGTTCGAGAGCGGCCGCATGGGTACCTTCCAGGCCGGCTACCACCTGCTGGGCGGAAGGGCCACGTACGACTTCTACATTGGCATGCGCGGGACAGAAGGATTCGCGATACTGCCATATCTTGAACCCCAAATGGAAACGTCGGGGGGCAGCGAAGTCGAGCAAACCGCAACCTACTCACTTTTCAGTGAAGCGCGCGGCTGGAATACGGGCGGCGTGCGCAAGGAACGCTTTGCAATACCGCATTCGCCGGTCTACGGCGGCGTCATGGCGGAAGAGCTTTTCCGTGATTTCTTCGACGCTGCGCGGAGCGGTGCACCGGCCCCGGCGCCGATCGAGGATTCCGTGCATATGCTGGAGATCATCGAGGCGGCCAAGGCGTCTTCGGCGACAGGCCGCGCCGTGGGTATCCCCAAGTAGTTACCGAAAGGCTGGGAAAGATGGGCAGCTTGACCTATCGCGAGACGTTCGAAGATGGGGCGGGGGGATGGATAGCCTGGTCGGGACCCGGCCAGCCGGTACCGGCGGTCATCGAAGACGGGGCGCTGGTCTCGCGCAGCCCGTGGGGTATCGATTCCAACCACGCCCCGCCCGGGGGCGGCTACCTGCATCTTCTGTTCATTCTGCACACGGCCCACCAGGATAATCCCGGCGAGAGTTATGCACCACTCCTGGGGGGGAACCGCTTTGTCGACGGCGGTTACCCGACTGATTTCCGCAATGCGCGCCTTACCGTGCGGCTGAAGGGTGAAGTTGATTTGCAGGGTGCTGAGCTGCGGCTGCACTGCCAATCGCGGGTGGGGGACAAGGCGATCAACTTTGTGCTGACCTCGCAGTCTTTCGAGGTGACACCGGAGTGGTCGGAGCAGACGATCACGCTGCCGCCCGACCCGGAGCAGTGGCTTTGTCTGGGGGCCCGCCACGATCTGATGAACGTGTACGGCTGGGACGACATTGAAAGGGTTCTCAGCGATGTCGACATCGACATCATACTCCTATTGCATCCTCTGCAGATTGTGCCGCTGAGCCCGCAGCCGGGGGGCCCACACATTGGACGGGCGGAGGTAGACTATGAGGTAGACAGAGCCGTTCTTCCTACGGGAGAGATTAGTTTAGGGGAAGTGCGGATCGATTTCAGCGACTCCTCAGCGCAGTCGAGTCGCCGGTAAGGCTGTTTGAGTGATTCTTACTTAGTGTGATGTCACTCCTAGAGAGTTAAGTTGTCAGAGTGTCAATTAAGGATAGGGCAGGACGCGGCAGCAGTATAACCAATTGTGATTGCATTGCAATCAAGCTATGATTCATTGACATTGCACGCGGGGGTCAGATCATGGCCAGTATAACAGTGCGTAGTCTGGATGAAGATCTGAAGAGGCGGTTATGTATTAGAGCAGCTGAAAATGGCCGCTCCATGGAGCAAGAGGCTCGTGAAATCCTGCGTGCGGCGCTAGATCAGGAGGTCGCCCCAGCCAGAAACCTCGGATCGGCGATCCACGAATTGTTCAAGCCCTTCGGACATACAGAGTTGGATATCTCTCCGAGAGAAGCGATGCGTGAATTCCTGCCTTTTGATGAAACTCCAGACGATGTTCGTTCTTGATACCAACGTTATCTCGGAGCTTATGCGCGAAAGGCTGCATTCGGATGTCCTGGCATGGCTTGACAATCAACTTACGAGCGCTCTGTTTGTTACAACAATCACCGAGGCAGAAATCCGAACAGGTATCGCGCTCTTGCCCGAAGGAAAACGTCGGCGAGGACTAACTGCTGCTACGGAGCGCACCTTCGGAGCGCTATTCTCTGAACGTGTCTTGTCCTTCGACAGTGAAGCTGCCCGTGCCTATGCTGAATTAGCGTCCGGTGGCCGAATGGCTGGACATCCAATCAGCCAAGCCGACTGCTAGGTCGCCGTGATCGTCCGTGCACAAGGGTTATCCATTGCGACAAGAGACGTTAACGACTTTGAGGGCTGTGGGATTGATGTATTGAGTCCCTGGACCGATCAATGGGGACACAGAATTCGCGTTTCCGGACCAAGTTCCTATCGTTAGCCCTTCACCAGACCGCTGACTGCTTTCAGCGGGACACGCAAGCCCAAAGCTTTTGAGTCACGGGGTGGGCAAGCAGGCAGGTGTAGTACACATGCTTGGCGCTATTTTAGTGCGAGGCACATGAAGAAGGCCTCGCGACTCGCAAGAGTACATCCCAGAACAGAGGGGACCCAGACCAGCGAGTTGTCGAATCCAGTATAGATGCCCATAGGCAGTCAGAATCTCACTCCTTGCAGGGCGTTGAGTTGCGGCTGCGCTTTTCGGCGCGCGTAGGAAGCAAGGCGATCACTTTTTTGGCGACTTTGCAGTCATTTTGCGGTTACGCCGGTGAGGTAGGAGCAGACGATAACATTGGCGCCGGACCCGGAGCAGTGGCACTGTCCGGGCGCCCAGCATGATCTGACTGATGTTTACGGCTGGGGCGAAATTGACAGTGTGCTGCGGGATGTCAATATTGACATAATTCTCCTGTTGCGTCTTCTGCGAATTGTTCCGCTGAATCCGTGGCGGGGGCCCTCACATCGGAAGGGCAGTAGTTGACTATGACTATGAGGTAGACAGATCCTTACTGCCTGCGGGAGAGATCAGGATAGGTGAGATGCGGATCGAATTCAGCGACTCCAATCTGAGGCGATTCGCAATCTCAGGCAGACCGACCCTCACCGGGGCATTTGGGGTGTATCCCAAAATATTGTCCTCCAAGTGGAGTTGATACATTGACCAGGCTGAAGCCCACACCGGTCAGACAGGTCTCGCAAAAAATCTGGGATGCACCCGGCATTTGGAGTTCGTTGACACGACTTCATCAACGTGCTAAACTGCCGCCAAATTCAGCGATGTTGAGCGCTCTCCTATGCATGCCTCACCGTTAGATCAGGGACGCACCAAGGCATTGAAACAGTAACAGAACCAATTGCGTCTAAGGCTTTTCGGGGAAGGCTTACGAAGCCAGCAGAGATTCGACGCCCCGCCACCGCCATTTCACACACATGGGACTACACCGATTCAAGCGATCGTTGTTGTGTGGAGAGCAGTGAACGAGAATTACCTGTGCGGCGGGGCAAACGAAAGGAAAACAAGCCATGCACAATAACCGGCAAAGGAGGGGGTAACCGCAGTTAACGGGAACGGGGGGCTGACTCACTCCCAGCGTGTGGTACTACGGCATTTTCTTATCGTCAGTAACACTTCTCATTCGAGCCTCATGAACCAGATGGAGTCAAAACTATGAAGAAGACGAGACTTTCTCGCCGTGATTTTCTGAGCGTCTCCGCGACGACGGCCGCCGGTGTCATGCTGACCGCCTGTGTGCCGGCTGCCGTACCGAGCGACGAGCCCGCACCCATGGCTGAAGCTGAGGAGGCGCCTGCCGAAGAAGCTGTTGCGATGGACGGCGGAACGATGACGTTTTCCACAGGTTCGCCGTGGGGTACTTTCAGCCCGTTCCGACCGACCTACCAGTATGGCTACAGCAGCAACACGCCGGCGATGCTGACGCACAGCCGGCTGTTTGACCTCGACCGCAACAATGATACGCACCCGAACCTGGCATTGGAGTGGGAGATATCCGACGACGCCACCGTTTACTCATTCAGGCTGCGCGAGGACGCCAGGTGGCATGACGGCGAGCCGGTCACTGCGAACGATGTTGTCGAAACGGTCCGGTTCATCCTGAACCAGGACACTAATATCAACCCCCGCCGCTGGATCAGTGCTCTCAAGGGTGGACAGGACTACTATGACGGCGTAACCGATGAGTTGCCGGGTGTCTATGCTCCGGACGACTTCAACGTCGTCTTCGAACTTGAGGAAACAAACGTCGGCTGGCACCTGTCAGCAACCACTGACCTGCAGATTCTGCCGGCGCACATCTTCAACAACGTGGTCCCAGCAGATATCGTAGAGCACCATGCGCCGGCCTGGTACACACCGGAATTGAACATCGGCTCCGGTCCGTTCAAGTTCGTACGTGCAGAGCGGGACCAGTTCGTCGAACTGGTGCGCAATGATGATTACTACGGCGGCACGCCCAAACTCGAGCGCATCATCTTCAAGAACTTCGGTGCGGCCGACACGCAGTTCATCGCTTTGCAGAAGGGCGAACTGGATGTATGGAATGTCCCGCAGGACTTCTACGAGCAGTCTCTGGAACTGGACAATGTCGACGTACACCTGGTGAACCGCAACTACATTCGCGTCTTCCTGTTGAACTACGAATCGCCGGTTCTCGCGGACAAGCGCGTGCGGCAGGCCCTAGCTTACG
Organism: Caldilineaceae bacterium SB0662_bin_25; assembly: GCA_009840225.1. Classification (GTDB taxonomy): domain Bacteria; phylum Chloroflexota; class Anaerolineae; order Caldilineales; family Caldilineaceae; genus Bin5. The sequence continues at coordinate 13,988 of VXOE01000238.1, forward strand.
CTATTGACCGCGAAGGGATTTGCGAAGGTCTGTATTCCGGCCTCTGCGTACCCTACAATTCTTACATGGAGATGCGGCCGTGGTTGGCTGACGGCCTCAACGAGTACGAGTACAATCCTGAGAAGGCAAAGGAACTGCTGGCGGCGGCGGAAGCCGACGGCAACTGGGACCCGAGCAACGTGCTGCGAGTCAACTGGTATTACAGCGATGCCTTGCACCAAGACATCATGGCCGCGATTCAGCAGAATTTGAAGGCTGTGGGAGTGGAGACACAACTCCAATACCTGGAAGGCACTTCGGCCGTAGAAACGCAGGCTGCCTGTGAATTCGAGATGTATTATCAGGGATGGGGCTTCTCGTTCCCCGAGCAGTACAACTCCTTCTTCACGGATGCGGAGCGCTGCCGCACGCCTTGGGGCGATCCCGACGCCCAAGCCCTCTTCAACCAGACGGCGACCACTGTCGATCTTGAGGAGCGGATGGCGATCCACGAGCAGATCCAGCTGCGTTTGAATGATGAACTGCCAATGATGCCCTTCCTGCAGTTCATCGGCCCGGTGGCGGTCAACAAGCGGGTCAGCGGCTTCAATGAGGACGCCCTCTGGAATCGCTACTATCCGTGGAGTAACGGCTACGCCAACGCGGTGAATTGGTCTGTTTCGGGTTAACGACAATTTGGAGAAAAAGCGGAGAGTTGAGAGGCAGTTCCCCGCCTCTCTGCTCCTCCCTCTCCGTGCCCCGGTTGTGAGAACATAACCTTGCGAACTTACATTTTGCGCCGCCTGGCGATCTCAGCACCCATCCTCCTGGGACTGACACTGGTGACTTTCATATTCACCGAACTGATGCCGGGCGACTTTGTCGACGCATTGATTCCGCCGCTGGCGATTGTCAACTACACGCCGGAACAGTTGGAGTCTATGCGCGAGAACTACGGTCTGAATCAGCCTGCTCCGGTCCGTTACCTGATCTGGTTGCGCGAATTGGGGAAGGGCAATATGGGAAAGTCGCTGATATCGGGTGCGCCGGTGCGCGACGAAATCCTGCAAAGGATGCCGGCTACGCTTCAGCTCACAGCGACGTCACTACTGTTTGGCATTATATTTGGCGCTGTACTGGGTATCGTATCCGCTGTCAAGCAGTACACCTGGATTGACCAGATGCTCACGCTGCTTGGCTTCATCTGGATATCGACACCCGGTTTTGTTTTTGCGATCGGAGCGATCTTCCTGTTTTCATTGAAGATAAGTCTTTTCCCTACATCCGGAATCACCAACTACGGCGAAGAGGCGTCAATTCTGACGCGCGTGCACCATATGTTCCTGCCGGCTCTGGTGTTGGGGTTGGGAAGCATGGCCGGCTTTATGCGCTATTCGCGCAGCAGCCTGCTTGACGTGATCCGGCAGGACTACATTACGGTCGCGCGCGCCAAGGGGCTGGCCGAAAAGGCTGTCCTGCTGGGGCACGCGCTGCGGAATGCGCTGATCCCTCTGATTACGATTGTAAGTCTAGACATCCCATTTCTGATCGGCGGCACCGTCATTATTGAGCACATTTTTGCATGGCCTGGCATGGGAACATACAGTCTGACGGCCATTTATTCACGCGATTATCCGGTCATCATGGGGGTGAACTTCATGGTTGCGCTCGTCGTACTGCTGAGCAACCTGCTGGCCGACATCACCTATGCGTTCGCCGATCCTCGAATTCGCTACGAGTAAGATGAGGTCCAGACGCGATGCGCGGACTAGCTGAGAATCCCACGATATTCCTTCATTTGCTTCCTCATTGTCCTGGGGAAGTGCGATCATGTTCGGAGAGATTGGGCGATGTCCGCTTCTGAACTTTCTGAAACGCTGGACGCGCCGAGCAGGGACTCGGTACAGCAGCGATTCTGGCGCCGGCTGTTCCGGCACAAGCTGGGTATGGTCGGTCTTGTGATGCTGTCGCTGCTGGTATTCGCCGCGATCTTCGCGCCCCTGCTGGCCGGTGTCGACCCGGCGACTATGGATCTGAAGTTGAAGAACAAGCCGCCGAGCGCCGAGCACATCCTCGGCACGGATGCCATAGGGAGGGACGTCTGGGCGCGCCTGGTCTTCGGCGCACGCGTGTCGCTCTCGGTGGGGCTTGTCGCGGTGGGCATCTATACCTCGATCGCGCTCATCCTTGGCAGCATCTCGGGCTATGCCGGCGGCCAAGTCGACAACGTCATCATGCGCTTCACCGATATCATCATGTGTTTCCCCACGTTTCTGTTGATCATCACTGTGGCCGCGGTGCTGCCCCCCAACATCTTCAATATCATGGTGATCATCGGCATATTTGGCTGGCCTGGCATGACGCGCCTGATACGCGGCCAGTTTCTCAGCCTGCGCGGCCAGGACTTCGTTATCGCTGCGGTTGCGGTTGGTGTTCCGACGCGGCGGATCATCTTTCGTCACATTCTGCCCAATGTCGTCGGGCCGGTGGTGGTGGCCGCCACTCTGGGACTGGCAGGCGCAATTTTGACAGAGTCTAGTCTGAGTTTTCTTGGACTGGGCGTACAGCAGCCGACGCCGAGTTGGGGGCAGACATTGACGACCGCTCTGCAACTCCCGATCTTGGAGAACATGCCCTGGCGCTGGCTTCCTTCGGCGACTGCGATTGCATTCGCGGTGTTGTCGATGAACTTTTTTGGCGACGCCCTGCGCGACGCATTCGACCCGCGCCAGCATCTGGACTAACCTCACAACGGACTTGGTCTGCCCACTCGATGGACTCCCCTATCAGACCATTCCTCCCTCTTGCAAAGTGTCTTCATCCCGCATGGAATTGAGCGATGACCGGCGCAAAGGACAGGCAGTTTCCAGCGGGAGAACGACAACTCTTCCTAGATGACGACGATATCGCGAGCGTTAAAGGACTGCGTCGCGTGTTCCATCAGCCGCAGAAGCGGGGCGCGGTCATCCGGCGCGAGCCTGCGCTTGGCGGCAACCCGGAGATACGGTGTGCGCCGGTGTGGGACCCGGAGGCGCGGGTGTGGAAGCTGTGGACAATCTGCATTACGCCGGAAGAGTTGCACGGCATAGCAGGCCTGTCGGGCTATCACGAGAGCCGGGACGGCCTTCACTGGTATCAGCCCATTTTGAGGGAGGCGGAGTACCTGGGAACGCGCGAGAACAATCTCGTATACATTCCGATGGGTGACGGATGCACGGCCGAGATCCTGGGGGCTGTCTATGACAGGAGCGACCCGGACCCGAGCCGGAGATACAAGGCATTGAGCTTCACGATGGCGCCGGAACTGGCGATCCTGTTCGCCACTTCACCGGACGGGATTCATTGGACGCGGGTTGACATTCCGCCGATTGCATCGGGCGACGAGCCGAATTTCAGTTTTGATGAGGACAGAAACCTCTTTATCGCCACCGTAAAGGTCCCAGGTCCGTTCGGCCGGTCCCATGCACTGACGGTCAGCGAGGATTTTGAGAGTTGGAGCGAACCGGAAATGGTCTTTCATGCGGACGAGGAGGACCAGGAGCAGGCGCGGCGGATTATCGCCGACCGATTGGCCGATCCGACTCTGCAGCAGCCTGTGTTCAACCACCCGGAAGAGCACGGGGTTGACGTCTACAACTTCGCCATTTCGCGTTACGAGAGCCGATACATTGGTTTTGCTTCCATGTTCTACCATACGGGGCGGGCGTGGAATGACCGCAACCATGACGGCTTTCATCACGTCCAGATGGCGAGCAGTCGTGACATGCGCAGGTGGCAGCGTATGGGGGAGCGGGCGCCCTTTATTGGGCCGTCTCCTCTTGGGAGCGGGGCGTATGACACGATGCAGATTCTGGGACCCTCGTTTCCAGTGGTGAGGGGCGACCAGCTTTGGTTCTACTATTCCGGCATCCGGCACCGCTGGCGTCCGCCTAAGGTCAGCCCCGAGCGGGCGGCCATCTGTCTGGCTACCATGCGGCGAGATGGCTTTGTCTCGCTTCGTGCCGAGGCAGACGGCGGCGTTGTCACGACGGCGCCGTTTCGCTGGGAGGGGGAGCGGCTCTATGTGAACGCCGATGCAGAGAATGGCGAGATTCGGTGCGAGTTGATCGGTTCAGAGGGTCAGACTTTGGCCGGTCATGGGCGGGATCACTCCGCATCGCTTACTGAGAACGGCGTACGCCAGCTCGTCTACTGGGACAAGAAGGCAGTCATGCCGGTTGAGGCTGAAAGCCCAGTGCAACTGCGTATTTGGTTACGGGACGCACATCTTTACAGTTACTGGTTCGAATAGGGGGAGAAATGGCATCAGATTCCAGCCGCATTTTTGCACGTATGGAGAGGCAGCTATTTTTCGATGACGAGGACATTGCCCGAATCGAAGGGCTGGAAAGGACTCTGCACCAGCCCAATAAAAAGGGGGCGGTCATCCGTTCGGACCCAAACATGGTGGTTGTTGGTGCTGACGGCGCTCCCGTCTACCGGCCGCAGACGCGGACGGCGCCGGTATGGGATGCCAAGGCGGAACTGTGGAAATTCTGGACGATCGGGGCAAAGTTGGACTGGAACCAAGGGCGCTCCTCCTACCATGAGAGCCGGGACGGGCTGCATTGGTACCAGCCGTCCATAGGCCAGCTGGAGTACCAGGGATCATTTGACAACAATCATGTTGCCATTCCACTGGACGAGACACGCACCTCGGAAGTGCTGGGTGTGATCTATGACGCCAGCGATCCGGACCCGAATCGCCGCTTCAAGGCGATCAGCTTCATCATGGAGCCCGATCTCTCGATCATCTTTGGGGTATCTGCGGACGGGATCGTATGGAAGAAGCATGACGCGCCGGCTATCCTGTCCGGCGATGAACCGAATTTCAGTTTTGACGCCGCAGATCACCGTTATATTGCTACGGTCAAAGTGCGAGGAAAGTGGGGGCGGTCTCACGCGGTAACCACGAGCCAGGATTTCGACGAGTGGAGTGAACCCAAACTGGTCTTTCAGGCGGATGACGAAGACCAGGAGCTGGCGCGCGAGGTGATCGCGCGGCGGCTCGCCAACCCCGCATTGCAGCAGACGGTGGTCAACCACCCGGAAGAGCACGGGGTGGATGTCTATAATTTCAGCATATCCCGCTACGAGAGCCGTTACATCGGGTTCGCGTCCATGTTTCACCACGTGGGACGATCGGTAGACGGCCGCAATCACGACGGCTTCCATCATGTGCAGCTGGCCAGTAGCCAGGATATGTATACGTGGGAGCGGCAGGGCGAACGCCAGCCGTTTATCGACTCATCTCCTTTGGGGGGAGGCGCTTACGACACGCTACAGATGCTGGGGCCTTCCTCGCCAGTACACCGCGATGACGAGCTATGGTTTTACTACACGGGGGTCAAGTTCCGGCGGCCTCCTGCGAAGTGGGACCCGGACTACGCGGCCATCTGTCTGGCCGTATTGCGGCGGGACGGGTTTGTCTCGCTGGGCGTTGGCGAGGAGGGTGGTTCGTTGGTGACGGAGCCCTTCACGTGGGAGGGGGAGCAGCTCTATGTCAACGCGGTGGCGGACGAGGGTGCGGTCACTGTTGAGTTGCTTGATGTCGACAGCCGGCCTGTGCCCGGATACGGTGCGGAGGACGCGACCAGTTTGAATGAAGACAGTGTTCGACAGGCGGTCGTCTGGGGCGAGAACAGCCGGATGCCTGATCCCGCCAACGGGCCGGTCCGATTGCGGATCAGTGTGACGAATGCAGAGATTTACAGCTACTGGTTCGAGTAGCCCCTGTCGAAGTGTCAGGCTGGATTTCGGAACCTGTCCTCTAACGCGACTTAGTCATAGAATGACCTTAGAAACTTTGGTGCAACTGCGAGGAACGGACAATGGGTGAGACTGCGACTGCCGTAGAGAGAACTTACGCCTCGGAAACTCCAAGCTCGCGAGAGCAGTTCGAAAGGGACCGTAAGTCGATGCCGGGCGGGGCGAAGGGGGCCTACTTTTACGCACCGTATCCCATCACCATGCAGCGGGGTGAGGGTTGCTACCTATATGACATCGACGAGCGGCGACGTGTTGATTTTGCCAACCACCATACCGGTCAGATCCTGGGTCACAACAACGCCGCGGTACATGCGGCGGTCGAGGCACAGCTTACGAGGGGCATTGCTCTGGGTGCGCCGACGGGTGCGGAAGGGGCGCTGGCGGAGGAGATGTGCAGTCGCGTGGCGTCGCTGGAGAAGGTGCGCTTTTGCAACTCGGGAACTGAGGCATCCCTGCACGCGATCCGGCTGGCGCGCGGGTTCAGCGGGCGTCCGAAGATTGCCAAGATGGAGGGCGGGTACCACGGCAGCCATGACCTGGTGGAGGTCAGCGTTGCGCCGCCGGTGGACAAGGCGGGCCCTGCCGACGAGCCTTATTCGGTTCCGACGGCAGGCGGCATGTCTCCGAACGCCCCCTCAGAGGTGATCGTCCTGCCCTTTAACAATGAGGAGGCGCTGGAGCGGCTGGTCCGCCGTCACCGCGACGAGCTTGCTTGTGTGATTCTCGACCCCAAGACGGGTATCCTGCCGGTGCGCAAGGATTACATACAGGCTGTGCGCGGGGTGACCGAGGAGAACGACGTGCTGCTGGTTCTCGACGAAGTGGTCGCATTTCGCGTCGCGCGCGGCGGCGCGCAGGAGCACTATGGTATCAGCCCCGATCTGACGACGTTCGGAAAGTTGGTGGGGGGCGGGTTCCCAGTGGGCGCGTTCGGCGGCCGGGCGGACATCATGAATCTGTTCGACAGCAGCGGCGAGCCGACCGGCTTTTTCCAGAGCGGCACTTTCAGCGCGCATGCGGTGGTGATGGCGGCAGGTCTTGCCACTTTGCAACAGTTGACACCGAGCGCGTTCGAGCATCTGAACGGATTGGGGGAACGACTGCGGGCGGGGTTGGAGGCGCTCAGCGCACGCATCAGTACGCCTCTGCAGGTGGTGGTGCTCGGTTCTCTGTTCAGCGTCTATTTCACGGATGAGCCGCTGGTGAATTACCGAAGCCTGGCCGGCAACGACGGTGGGATGGCGCACCGCGTTTTCCTTTCTCTCCTCAACCAGGGTTATTTTCTGAGCCAGGGGCTGTCGATGAATGCGCTATCGCTGCCGATGGAGGATGAGCATATCGACGGGCTGGTGTCAGCATTTGAAAGGGCGATTGAAGAGAGCAAAGTTTAGCAAAACATTTTGCGGTATCTCCTGAGGCTCGCGGCCGGCAGGGACAGAGATCGCGGTTGTCACGCCTCATACCAGTTCGGTTGAAAGGACCAACCATGTACGCAATCGACTTTATTTCTGAATTCAGCGTCAATCCGATCCCAGAGCCGGATACAACGCTGGCGGCACTGCTGAGTCAGACGGAGGAGCACGACACGACGCTGACGCTGACAACATCGCGGCGGGGCCTGGTCAACCAGATCAACACGGAAGCTGTGGCCGAGACCCTCGAGATTACTGCTCAACATCCCCGGCTGCTGGCGGTGGGCACGCTCGATCCCCGCTATTACCTCAACTGGCGGGACGATCTGCAGGCCTGTGTGGACGGGGACTGCGTGGCGATCCGTTTCGCGCCAGGGCCGCAGAATTGGAGCCCTGAGACGCTTGTGTTCGAGCATATGGTTGAGGCGGTCGGCGCGGCCGGGCTGCCGATCATTGTAGATTTCAAAGGATCGGACCAGGCGTTGAGCTGGATCCGGAAGGTGGCGGAGGTCTGCCACAGGCACGGCGTAAATGTTGTCATGAACGAGGTCAGCTATGCGCACATGGGCGAGCTGATTACAGTCATGCAGGTGTACGAGAACGTGTATGCCGCGATTCGGTGGCTGTGTCTGGCGGACGGCATTGAGGTGATGGTGGAGGCGGGCATCGGGGACAGGTTGCTCTACGGCAGCAACTCGCCCAAGTATTCGATTCGTTCACTGCGCAACCAGATCTTCATGGCGAAGATTTCGGATGAACAGAAGCAGGCGATACTTGGGGGCAACGCCCTACGGCTGCTCGACATGGACATCGAGGAGCTACCTGCGGAGCCACTCATGATCAGGGCTGAGGCGGACCTGCCGGATGAGCCGATCATCGACGTTCATGCCCATGTTTCCGGTTTCCACTGTGCGGAGCCGTTCAACACGCGTTTTGAGACGAACGTTCCTGAGATGACAGAGCGGTGCAATATTCAGTACACATTCGTGTCCTCGTATAACGCGATCAATTACGACATGCGCGAGGGCAACGCGGACACGCAGGCCTTTCTCGATCGTTACCCCAACCTGCGGGGCTACATTGCAATCGACCCGCGCGATCTGGCCGGTTCGGTTGAGCAGATGGAGCGTTATTTTCAGGATCCCAGATTCGTGGGGGTAAAGCTTTATTGCCCCTTTGGCGGCAACATGGCGACCAAGCGGATGCAGGACCTGCTGGACGAGATCGCGAAGTTTGGCCGGCCTACCAAGATTCACATGGATGAAGGGGGTTCACCCTATCCAGGTGTGCGGTCGGCGGCGGAGCGCAATCCGGACCTTGTGATCATCAAGGCGCACGGGGATGATGCGGAGGGCGCGCGGCAGGTCGTGGATTTGCCTAACGTTTACTTTGAGTTCTGCAGCAGCGGCATCAATGCTGGCACCATCCGCCGGTCGATGGACATTCTGGGGCCTGAGCGCATCCTGTTCGGGACGGACCAGCCGCTCTTTGCGCCTTGGTTCGAGTATGGGGCGTATGCCGATGCGATTCAGACTCAGCGGGAGGCTGATCTGATTTTCCGCGAGAACCCCAGACGTATCTTCCGGCTGGACTGATGCAACGCGCGGAAAGCGCGCTGTGTATACACCATTCGCCTTACCGGTTCGCGCAGTTCAGAAATTGTCAGGATAACGCGGCCGAAACTTTACAAGGAGAGTTCTGAAATGGCCATTGCAATCGAACGCAACTCGCCGCCGGTGCGGAGCGGATCGTTCGGGCCCCAGTGGGACATGGGCGAGGAGGAGATAAACGAGTTGATCGAGGTGATCCGCTCCGGGAAGCTGAACCGGCTGAGCGGCACCAAGGTCGACCAGTTTGAGCGGGATTTCGCTGAGATGAACGGTGTCAAGTATGCGCAGGCGGTTACGTCGGGCACGGCGGCGGTGCATACGGCGGTGGGCACAATTGACCCCAACCCGGGCGATGAGATTATCACCACTAGTATCACGGATATGGGTACGATTATCGGCATTCTTTACCAGAACGCGGTGCCGGTTTTCGCGGATATCGATCCGCGGACGGGCAATCTCGACATTGCGGATGTCGAAGCCAAGATCACGGAACGTACAAAGGCGATCATCGTGGTGCATCTGTTTGGCAATCCTGCACCGATGGAGGCCTATGTTGAACTGGCGCGAAAGTATAACCTCTATTTGATCGAGGACTGCGCGCAGGCTCAGCTGGCCGAGTATGGGGGGCGGCCGGTCGGGACGTGGGGCGACTTCGGCTGCTACAGTTTCGGCGGCAAGCACATGACGACGGGCGACGGCGGGATGGTGATCAGCAACCGGGACGATTTGGCCGAGAGGCTGAAGTGGTTTGCGGACAAGGGCAATCCGCGCAGCCCTATCTACGAGCACTACTATCTGGCGCCCAACTATCGTATGACCGACCTTCAGGGCGCGGTGGGGATCGCACAGCTGAAGAAGGTGACCGACGCGGTGCGGCACAAGCAGTGGGTCGCCAACCATCTGAACGAGGTTGTCGACGGCGAGGCGGGGCTTTCCTTGCAACCGGTATTGCCGGAGGCTACGCATTCGTACTGGGTCTACGGTTTCCATGTGGACGCGGCGGTACTGGGGGCGACGGCAGAGCAGTTTGCGGCGGCGTTGCAGGCGGAGGGTGTGCCGGCCAACTCGCCTTACATGGTGTATCCGGTCTACAAGTACCCGGTGATGGCGCAGCAGCGCGCTTATGGGACGGCTGATTTCTCCTATGCGGGCGAGAAGGCGGCGGCCATGGACTATGGCTCGATGTCGCTGCCGGGCGGGGAGAGTTTCCTGGAGACTGCGGTGGTGATGCCGATGAGCCCCTCCTACACCGACAAGGACGTAGACGATTTCAGCACGGCGATCAAGAAGGTCGGCGACTATTACCGATCGAAACTGTCAAGCCAGGGCTAAGAGATATGTCTACTCAGTTTACTTTTCGGCCGCGGGTGCCCGTTTTTGACGCCAATGTGCGGGTTGGCGATCTTCACTATCAGCCATCTCCGTGCCGCAATCGGGAACAGTTGCTGGCGGAGATGGACCGGCATGGGGTTGACAGGGCGCTGATCTACCACGCGCAGACGGAAGAGGTCAGCCCTATAGATGGAAATGGATTTCTGGAAGAGTGGCTGGACAGCAGCAGGCTCTTTCCCCAGTGGTCGATCACGCCTACGCCCGACTCACTGGCGCAGGTGCAGGGATTGCACGAGGAGGGGCGCGTGCACAGTGTTCGACTGCACAATGCGCGTAAGGTTGGGCTGCCCTTCAGGCCGTGGGCATGCGGGACCATGCTCTCGTGGCTGAGCGAACACCGGATCCCGTTGTGGATTCCGCTGCCCGATGCCGATGCGGACGAGCTGGCGATGACGCTGAGCGCCTTTCCGGAGCTGGTCACGGTACTGGTGGGCGCTCATTACAGCCACGCGTTGTGGGTGCGACCGCTGATGACAGCCGTGCCCAACGCGTACCTGGAGCTGAGCCGGATAGAGCCGCTGGGGGAGGTGGAGGCGCTGTGCGAAGAGTTTGGGGCGGAGAGGTTTGTATACGGCTCGTGGTATGACCGCTTGGCGATGGGGACGATGCTCTTCTACCTTCACCATACGGACATCAGCGAGTCGGAGCTGGAACTGATCTGCGCAGGGAATCTGCACCGCATTCTGCAGGGAGAGGGTCGACATGATTGAAGAACAGAGAGTGATCGACTTTCACGGCCATACCGGCCGACTGGACCTCTACAACGGGGTCGACGATCCCGATCTAATCCTGGGTGCGATGGACAAGGTTGGGATCGACGTCTCTTGCGTTTTCAACATATTCCACCCAGACGGCACGACCGGGAATGACATCACAGCCCGGTTTGTGGCGGAGCATCCGGACCGCTTTGTCGGGTTCGCGTACGTGTCGCCGATGATGGCGGAAGGGATGGTTGCCGAGTTGACGCGGGCGATTGACGAGCTGGGGCTGGTTGCGATCAAGCTCTATCCGCCGTATACGCAGTGGGACCTGAACGAACCTATCTGGCATCCGATCTATGAGTTTGCCAATGAGCGCGGTCTGGCGATCATCTTCCATACTGGTTCGGACCCGCACTCCCATCCCGGGCTGCTGGCTGACTGTGCTGCCAAGTTCCCCAACGCGAACTTCGTGTCCGGCCACGCGGGCAATGTCGCGGAGCCGCGGGCTGCCGCGATCAGAGCGGCGCAGGAGTATCCCAATATCTATCTGGAGACGTGCTCGACCTTTCGGACGCCGGGCGTAATCGAGCAACTGGTGAATGAGGCCGGCGCGGACAGGGTCCTGTTTGGCTCGGACATTGCGCTGATGGATTCGCGGCCGCAGTTGGGGAAGATCATTACGGCTGACATTTCGGATGAGGCCAAGCGGCTGGTGTGCGGCGGGAATGCGGCGCGGCTGCTGGGGATCTGAAGCGGGTCGGGGGGAGCGCTTGGCTTAACTGAATAGCCGAAAAGAATCCAGCAGGGGCAAACGAGTCGCTTGTGTTTCCATGATGGAGCCCGTGGGAGGTCAGTTCATGGACTACAGTGAATCCGATCGTGAATTCTGGGAAGAGGAGCTGGCGGACTTCGTTCCGCAGAGAGTTTTCGATGCCCACTGTCACCTGTTCGATGCGGCGGATATGCGGCCGGACGCGCCGGCGACGACGCGGTCGTATGCCGATCTGGAGACAATGCGGGCCTGGGGTCGTCTCATGTTTCCGGGTCGACAGATGAACTTTCTTCTGCTGGGGATGCCCAAGGTTGGCATTGACGTGGGAAAACATACGGCAATGCTTGCCGGGCAGGTCGCCCTGGCCCCCTCTTCACGGGCCAATCGCCTGGTCACGCCATTCTGTGACATCAACAGTATAGAGGAGGATATCAAGCGTACGGGCTTTATCGGATTAAAGCCCTATCGGGTGTTTTCTTCGACCGGAGATACGGACTACTGCAGGATTCACGAGTTTCTGACGCACGAACAGATGGAGCTTGCCAACGACCGCGGACTCTGGGTCACGATGCATCTGTCGCGGCCGGGTGGCTGCGCGGATGAGGCGAACCTGGCAGACCTGGAAGAGTACACGACGCGCCGCTATCCCCAGATCAAGTGGATCCTTGCCCATTGCGCGCGCAGCTTTACCTACTGGCCGATTCGGGAAGCGATTGATCGCTTGCGCGACATGCCAAATATTTGGTACGATCTGTCGGCGGTTACGACCATGCCTCCCTTTTTGACGTTGTTCCGAGAGGAAGATTTGAAGCGGATCTTCTACGGATCGGATGGTGTCGATTCAGCTTTCTTTCACGGCAAATATGTTCCATTCGGGCGATACTGGTATCAGGTGGAGCCGAATGAAGAACAGTTCAGCTTTGCGCACACGGACGCACGTCCGGTTCTCTGCATTTACGAACAGATAATGGCCATGAAACAGGCCGCCGAGATCGCCGGACTGTCCAAAGACGACATTGAGGGCATCTTCTGGCGTAATGCCATCGAGGCGTTTCAGATCGATTTGTAGGTCGAGATCGCGGCTGTATATAGTTTGAACCGTCTCCTTTGAGTGGATCGACTCTGGTTTGGCCCAGTGTGGATGTGAAACAAGGATAAGGATACAGGAGGAAGGAACAGAGAGTAGCGACTGCCCAAATTGATAGCCCAAATAGGATAAGCCTATGAGTCACGTGCATCAGCGTCCAGAGTTGGGTCCAACACCTGGCCCAAGTATAGCGGAGATGGAGGAGGGGCTGAGACGATGGGCGGCCGCCCGGCCTGGAATCATGCAGGTCGAGACTGTAGGTCGAACACCGAAGGGGCTGCCTGTGCTTCTTTGTCGCATCAGCGATGCTGACGTTGCCGACGAAGACAAGCAGGTGGCCCTTTTTACTTCGACGCACAGCGGCGTTGAGCGGGTAACGACGGCCGGCCTGCTGCAATTGATCAAGTGGCTCATCGGCGACGACTCGCTGGCAGAGGAGATTCGGCGGCGGCAGATAGTCCTCATCATGCCGGCGTGCGAACCGGAGAGCTATGATCGAAAGCTGATCGACGTTGCCGAGTTTTTCGCCGGCCGCAGCCGCTGGGTCTATGAAGGATGGGGGTGGGATGGACCCCTGGATCCTGAGAACCAGCCTGAGGCCATGGCGGTCAAGGAGGTGGTGGACAGGTACCAGCCGGAGGTCCATCAGGACGTGCATGGCATCTGGTTCGAGCAGTCGACGATGACGGAAAGCACCGGCATTTCGTGGGCTTCAAATCTGTACCGGGGGTACTGGCGGGGGATTCCCGATCTGATGAACCAGGCGGCGGAGGATGCCGGCTACCTGACAACCCGCGGTGAGGAGAGCGCCGGGCAGATGCTGTCGACTGTGCCGGTCGAGGGCGTGGAGCGCTGGTTTTACGGAAGTACGTCGACGCCGAAGGTCGTTTGCGGGCTTTATTCCTACATCCAATACCATAGCATTATACAGACTATGGAGGTGGGATGGGAGGAAAGCACGGTGCTGCGGCTGCGGCGGCTGCTGCAGGTTGGCAATGAGGTGTGGCGCGAGGAGCCCTACGCCGGCTACCCCGCCAATCAGGTCAGTTGCCGGTCGTCGGTGGCGATTGCAGGGTGGGGCAGGACAGCAGCGCAACGACGGGCAAGCCGGGTTGAATTGTGGCGAAAGTTGCCGCAGATTTCGCATACGTGCGGGTGGCCTGAGGCCCGCGACGGCGTGGTTGCATTTGTCTCAACGTCGCCGGAAAGCCGAAACCTCTATGCGCCGGGAGACGCATCGTCCGCGCCGAATCTGAACGAGCCGAATCTGGAGCCGATGTTTGCCAAGCTCAAGCAGAATCCTCGCTTTGACGGCGATGCCCTGGACGAGTTTCTCGGACTGTCGGTATCGCGTCAGGTTACGTGGCCGCAGGTAGAGTATGAAGGACCGGTGGAGCCAATCCAGAACGGCCTTGCGATTCGACTTCGTCTTCCCCATCCGGACGTAACTTTCAAGCATCTCAGATTGGATGGACACGTCATGGAACCGTCTGACGTTGACGGCTATTTTGTGTATCACAACCCCGGCACCATCGTGCAGGTCAACATTCCGCCCGGTAAGGTGGAGGACTTTCACGTGGTGACCGCTGTATTCGATTCGGCTGCGGAGCGGAGATCGGGTTTCCACCCACAGGACTGGGACCTGAACGGTTGAAGCGTTGGGACCAGGTATGGCCGAGGCGACCGCTTCATCCTGATATAGGAAACTGGGAGGTGTCATGCCGGAGAGATGTGTACCTTGTGAATCGTGAATCGGGTCTGGGCAGCCTACGGTCTCTGCGATTCAATGTATCGGCAGCAAGCGTGTGATGACATCGGGAGATTCTTCGATAGACATAGAGAGTTATGGGGGAGATATCCAAGATGAAACGCTATTCTTTGCCTATACTGATTGTCGTTTTGGGGCTGTTGATCTCTGCCTGTGTGGCGCCGGCTCCGGCCGCTGGGGATGCGGGCGCAGCGGACGCTGAGGAAGCGGCGGAGCCTGCAGTTGAGCAGGTCATTCGCTACGGCATGATTCAGAGTATGAAGACGTTTGACCCGGCGCGGGAAGGCGGGTTTGGCCGCTTTATCATGCAGCACGTGTGGTTGCCGCCATTCGTTGCCGACCCGGACGCGAATCTGACGCCGGGAACGTGCACGTCGTACGACGTCAGCGAGGACGGGACGACCTACACGCTGCACGTGAATCCTGAGGTCAAGTGGTCGGATGGAAGCCAGTTCACGGCCGGTGATATCAAGGCCTGGTTCGAATATGTGGTGAATCCCGAGAATCCGGCCGGTTGGGTGCCGCCGAACTATGCCGGCATTGTGGGCTATGATGCGGTGCGGGACGGCAGTGCCACCGAGATGGAAGGGCTGGTGGTCGTTGACGAATTCACACTGGAGATCAACCTGAAAGAGGCAGATCCTCTGTTCATTTACAAGGTGCTTGCCAACTACAACTCATCCACAGCCAAAGCTGAACAGGCGTGGGCGGACCTGAATGGGGAGTGGTGGACCAACGATCCGCTGGTCACGGGGCCGTATACGATCGAGTCGTGGGATGACGACGTGATGAGCTACGTCTACGTGCCCAACCCGAACTATTGGGGCGAGAACAAGGCATCGATACGGGTCGAAGTAACGTCGGTGCTTGCTGAGGAAACGCTGAGCCTGATGTATGAGAACGACCAGTTTGACATCGTCATATTCACGGGCGCGGCGGGAGACGCGTTGTCGCTGAAGTATCCCGAAGATGTCGTGCCGATGAACTACCGGTACAGCAACATCTGGGGATTCAATCCGAATCTGCCCCCGATGGACGATCCGTTGGTGAGAAGGGCGCTGATCCACGCCATTGATCACGAACGCATCGTACAGGTCATTTACGGTGACACGAAGGACCCGGCGGCTGGTCCCATCTACCCGGGCCTGTCGGGCCATCGCCCCGAGATTTTCGACGAGGCCGGCGCGCTTCAGTATGATCCCGAACTGGCCAAGGAGGAGCTGGCCCAGTCATCTTACGGTTCGGCTGAGAACCTGCCCAAACTCAATTTGGCGCTGGGAACACCGGATGCCGAGTGGGTGCGGGGCATGGAGATGATCCTGGAGATGTGGCGAGACACTCTCGGGATTACGAACGTCGAAACCAAGCCGTGGTGGAATGATTGGGCGCGGGGCGATGCCAGGGCGGACGTCGTGCACATGGGCGGTTTTGGCTGGGGTACGTTGCCGGACCCTGGACATGCCGTATGGCGGGCCGCTTACACCGGGAACGCCATGAGCAGAATCAGATACAGCAATCCCGAGGTGGACGCGCTGCTTGACGAGGCGATGTCTCTGAGTCGGGATGACCCTCGCTTCCTTGAGCTGGTACACGAGGCGGAGCGGATTTACCTGGAAGACTACGTCTGGAAGCCGTTCTTCGTGGTCTCCTATTCGTGGCATGCGAAGCCCTGGGTGCAGGGTCTTCAGGGCACCTGGTATAACAACTGGTACAACATTGAAGAGGTAATTGTGTCGGAACGGTAGCCTAGCGTGTGACTGGTGCGGCAAGAAGGGAGGCTGGCTTGGGACACGAGCCAGTCTCCCGGATGCCCGCCAATCGTGTTTGGCAAGTTCCGGTTCCTGCCAGAGGGCTGAAATGAACCAAGACACAGGTTTCGCCCAGGAATCTCGCGCAGGCCGCCGCGAGATTTTTCTTTGGTGCGGCATTTGCAGGTCGTCAGGCGGTGTGAGGAGAGGCTTCAGGTAGGGCACAAGGTGACAGCTTCAGTTCATTTTGTTTTGCGAGAGTGACGAGGAGAGTACAGATTGTTCAAGTATTTGATCATGCGCGTGCTCGGAATCATCCCTCTGCTGTTGGTGGTTCTCGTGATCATCTTCACTTTGGGCCACATGGCGCCCGGCGACCCGATTGAGATGATGTATGAAAGTATGGAAACGGTGGTGGCTACCGAAGAGATGGTGGCGCGGGAGCGAGCGCGGCTTGGTCTAGATCAACCGCTGCACGTGCAGTTCGTGAGATATGTGCGCAATGTTTTTCAGGGCAACCTGGGCGATTCGATTGTACGCAGCCGCCCCGTGTTGGGCATGATCCTAAAGGTTTTCCCTATTTCAGCCCAAGTGGGGCTTCTGGCATTTGTGGTTCTGGTTGTAACCGGCATACCGTTGGGCGTTTTGGCGGCGGTGAAGCAGAACACGGCGGTGGACTATTTTATTGTGGGCGGGAGTCTGTTCCTGCGCACCGTTCCCGTCTATGTTCTGGCGCCTCTGCTGTTCATCATCCTGGTGCTCAGGCTTGACGTGATGAATGTTCCGTACGGTTGGAAGGGTATCACGCATCCGAATGTGATCATGCCGACGCTGATGTTGATCCTGTTTCCCCTGGCGGTGGTGATTCGGCAGATGCGGGTCGGTATCCTGGAAGTGGCTGAGAACGATTACGTGCGCACGGCACGGGCGAAGGGGCTAAGGGAGCGCCAGGTGATTCTGGGGCATGTCATGCGCAATGCGATAACGCCGGTGGTGACATCGCTGGGGTTGATTGTTACGGGCTTGATCACGGGGTCAGTTTTTGTGGAGCAGATTTTCGGCATCCCCGGCTATGGGAATCTATTCGTTACTTCGCTCATTCAGCGCGACTATCCGCTGATGATGGGCTGCACGCTGTTTGGGGCGTTCCTCATCATGATGAGCAACCTCATCGTGGACTTTGTCTACCCGTTCCTGGATCCCAGGGTGACGCTGTGACGAACCAATCCGGGACGCGAGAGGCTGAGCAGCGGTCTTCCAAGGCCATACGCGACACTCTAGCAAGTGAGCTTGACAGGCCGGAATCCGGGCAGAGAGGATTGTGGAGCGATGCGTTCCGGCGATTGCTGCGTAACCGTTTGTCCCTGATCGGCCTGATTATTGTTATTCTCACCTATGCCACGGCGCTGGCCGGGCCGTACCTGGCGCCCTACGACTACCTAGACCAGAATCTTGAACAGATTGGTATGCCCCCTAATGCGGAGCACTGGCTGGGTACGGATGACGTTGGCCGAGACTATTTCAGCCGCTTGCTTCATGCGATGCGGACGGCGGTGTTGATTTCGATTCTAGTGCCGCTCCTGACTCTTGTCATCGGTGTGACGCTGGGCACTGTGAGCGCGTATTCGGGCAGGGCGGTGGACAACACGATCATGCGTCTGGCCGACGTTGTGATGACGATCCCTACCATTCTCTTTGCCGCCCTGATCAATGCTTCGATTGCGGAACCACTGGAGGCCGTGATGGCGGCGTTGCAGGACCAGACGGGGTGGAGATTTCTGACCAACACCGTCTATGTTGACTATCTGATCGTCTTCAGCGCGCTTTCGCTTATCTCATGGCCAGGTGAGGCGCGGCTGATACGGGGCCAGATTCTTTCGCTGCGGGAGCAGGACTATGTACTGGCGGCGCGTGCGGTGGGGGCGACCAACAAGCAGATCATGCTACGGCACCTGGTGCCCAACTCGCTGGGTCCTGTCATTGTAAGTTTCACGTTCAGCATGTCGAGCGCCATGATTCTGGAGGCTTCGCTCAGCTATCTCGGTATTGGCATACAGCCGCCCGGGGCCAGTTTGGGTTCGATGATCAACAGATCGATGCCGTCGTGGCGGACGTGGCCGCATCTGATCGCGATCCCGGCCATCGTGTTGGGGATTGTGACGCTGGCGATCAACTTCCTGGGTGACGGCCTGAACGACGCATTGAATCCACGACAGGCGGGCAATTGACGAGGGCGCATCGTGAACATGAGTTGGATTCCGCGAGATTGGTCTCAAGGATCCGCAGACAGTGGTGATCTGCTCTCTTATCCGTCGCTGCCGGAACTGGAATCCTTCTACAGTGAATTGCAGGAGGAATATCCGGGTTATGTCGCATTGGAGAATGCCGGACAATCGGTGCAGGGGCGACCGATCTGGCTTCTGACGATCACGGACCGGGATACCAGCGACGAAGACAACCAGCGCGTCCTAATGGTTGGGCAGGAGCACGGGCAGGAGCGGAGCGCAAGCCTGGCACTGTTGGAACTGGCGCGCTGGCTTGTTACGCCAGAGGCGGCCGAGATTCGCCGCAGGCAAAGTGTGGGGCTGATGCCGGTGGTCAATCCTGATTCGTGGGAGGATCTGCGGTTCAACAACGTGAATGACGTGAACCTTTATGCCGATTACTCTCTTGATGGCGAGCCTACCCAACCGGAATCCCAGGCTGTGGCAGCGGTTCTCGCCCGAATGCAGCCGGAACTGTTCTGTTCGCTTCACGGGACGGAGTTTGGCTGGAAGTACCGTATGGGAGAGAGCAACGGGTTTTCGTGGACGACCAGCCAGTTCGATCGCGCTCACTCGCGTCTCTTTATCGAGGAGATCAACCGGGCGGCAGAGTCAGCAGGATATCCGCAGGATCGAGGGGAAGAGGAGGCGGAGCGGATTCTGCCGTGGTTGCCGGGCAATGTACACCATTCGTATTATTCGGGCCAGCGCATAACTTCCTGCGTGCATGCATATCACCGCTATCACACGCTGGCCAATACGATGGAGGTACATCATCCTCTCAGCGGGCTGATTCGGTGCAGGAGGATGCTCGAACTCGGCAACCGGCCTTGGAGGACTGAAGCGGTTGCCGGCTATCCTGTGCGGACGATGTTTCAGCAGGATGAGACGTTTGTTGCGGCGTATGGGCGGACAGCGGCTGAACGCCGTGCCAGCCGGGTGGAGCTCTGGGCGCATACGGACCAGTTTGTTGTTGCTCGAGGCGTCAACGAGCCGGTGGGTATGGCTCTATCTGCCTTTTCTCTGGACCCTGCCGATTTTGGGCGCTGGCGATCATTGGAAATCGACAGTTTTCTGCAGCAGTACGGAGAGGAGATTGGGGTAGATCTGTCCGAGATGCGCGCCCGTTGCCAGCGGTATCCTCGATTTCAAAGTTTGCGCTGCGATCAGATCAGGCCGGTTGGGAAGGGGCAGGCCAGACCCCTGTTGCGAGCGGCCAGCCAGGGGTTGGCGTTGCGCCTGCGGTTGCCGAACCGGTCGGATGTTCAGCGTGTGTGGCTGGACGGACGACCGATTGACCCGTCGCCTCGGGACGGCTACGAAAGCTGGCAGACGACAAACGGATTTACAATCCTACAGGTCAATATTCCGCCAAGGGCCGAGTCCGGTCAGTTCCAGCGTCACTTGATCGCGGCGGCATACGGGGCACCGCGCACCGATCAAGGGAATCTGGCGGCAGCAGAAAATGAGGAACTGGAAGTGAGGCAGAGCGAGGGGAACTAATCCCGGCTGCGCCGGGATTTCAGACTCGACTCTTCAACAGCGGGCGGTAGGGGGGCAACCCGACCTATCGCCCGCTGGTCGCGTCTTCGACCGCCGCGATCAGTTCTTCCTCATTCCAGATTATGGCGACGGCGCAGTAGTTTTGGTGACTGTAGAATGGGTTGTTTTCGGCGTGGCGGGAATCAGAAGCCTGCCGCATGGAGGGGTTGTAGTAGTACATTGTGACCCCTTGACCGTTGCCGCGGACGACGCTGGAGGGATAGCCGAGATCGGTGCGGCGGGACTCCTCGGTGGTGTAGCCGTAGAGGCGGCCGGAGAAGGTCAGGAGGCAGTCGAGCCAGGAGCGGCCGCGGTCACGGCTGATGCGGCCTTCGATGCGGTGGGGGGGATTGCGGTTGCCGTAGGTGAGCAGGATGTCGCCGTTGGAGAGGAGGACAAGATCTGCGGGGTGCTGGCGGGCGCGGGTGATTTGGGTGGTGGGGGACCAGGTGCGGCCACCGTCGTGTGATCGAGTGCTGTGCAGGGCCTGGGCGGTGTCGTCGCGCTGCACAGCGAGGAGATCACCTCCGGAAAGGACGATTAGAGCGGTCTCATTCCTATGCGGTGCGATCTGCGAAACAGTTTCCCATGTCCGGCCGTCATCCTGGGAACGTATGAGATAGGCGATGTCAGACATCTGCCCGCTCTGCTCGTCTGCGAAGGACCGACTGTTGTAAATGGATGCGAGCAGTGTCCCATCGTCGAGCGAGACTACTTTGCCGAAGAACGACGCGGTCGCCAGGGATTCAAACGACAGAGGATATGGTTCTTCCCAGGTGAGGCCACTATCGAGGGAGCGCGTGGCCATCAACGCAATCGGTTTGGGGTCGGCGATGGGGAGCCCGCCCTGGTAGTTGCCGTCGGCGTCGTATCTGTGTTCACGCTGGTAGAGGAGGACAAGGGTTCCCTGGGAAGAGACACCGAAGGCCGCATCACGGTCATCGTCCTTACCGTCGGCGACTGGATTCGGGGGCGTCCAGGTTTGGCCGGCGTCGGAGGTTCGCACAACCTCCATGCGCGCCTGGCGGCCGAGATGGCCGGCGCCGCCGCGATGGGCGGCGACCACGTCACCGTTGGGGGCCAGTGCCAGAATGGGGAAGAGGCCGCCATCCTTATAGGCGATGGTCTCGCGTGTCCCGGGTAAGGCGCGCACGTCAAGGATACGGTCTGGAGTCAGGTTCGTCACTTCAGTGTCTCCTCTCGTTCGAGTGGTGGCACCTTTTCTTGGGGATATTTTGGCCGCTTAAAGTCCCTAGTGTTCAAGGGCTGCCCCCAAGAGCCGAATGCCCTCTGAGATTCCTGCCCTATCCTGCCGGCGTTGGACGGCTGGTACAGTCCCGGAGGCCTCGTGGGAGCGCTACTTCTCCAAATTCAGTTGTATACAGGCGGGAAGGCACGGAGTAGACGCCAGGGATGTCTGAAGGCCGAGGAAACGGGCCTATTGCCGGCTTGTCGCGCGCGCCACGGCCGCGATCAGTTCTTCCTCCTGCCAGGTTACGGCGACTGCGCAGTAGTTTTGGTGACTGTAGAGTGGGTTATTTTCGGCCTGGCGGGAGTCAGAAGCCTGCCGCATGGAGGGGTTGTAGTAGTACATGGTGACCGCTTGACCGTTGCCGCGGACTACGCTGGAAGGATAGCCGAGATCGGTGCGGCGGGACTCTTCGGTGGTGTAGCCGTAGAGGTGGCCGGAGAAGGTCAGGAGACAGTCGAGCCAGGAGCGGCCGCGGTCGCGGCTGATGCGTCCTTCGATGCGGTAGGGGGGATTGCGGTTGCCGTAGGTGAGGAGGATGTCGCCATTGGAGAGGAGGACAAGATCTGCGGGGTGTTGGCGGGCCTGGGTGATCTGGACCGGATCCGACCAGGTGAAGCCGCCGTCCTGAGAATGTGTGCTGTGCAGTGCCTGGACGCCGTCATCGCGCATGACGGCGAGGAGGTCGCCGCCGGGCAGCGCGATGAGAGCGGTCTCGTTTTTGTGGTGGGCGATGAGGGAGGGTTCTCCCCAGGTCAGACCATCGTCATGGGAACGGACGAGGTAGGAGGAGTCGAAACTCTGGCCGCTGCGCTCGTCTTCCCAGGCCTGGCTGTTGTAGATGGGCGCGAGCAGCGTTCCGTCGGCGAGCGAGACGATCTTGCCGTAGGGTGAGCCTGAGGGCAGGGCGTCTATCGACAGAGGGTAGGGCTCTTCCCAGGTCAGGCCGCGGTCGAGGGAGCGGGTAGCCATGATGACAACCGGTCTGCGGTCGGCCACCTGGGTGCGGCCCTGGTAGTTGCCGTCGGTGTCGTAGTTGTGCTGGCGGTGGTAGAGGAGTATGAGTGTGCCGTGTGGTGAAACGCCGAAGGCAGGGTTGCGGTCGTCGTCCTCGCTGTCGGCAAGGGTATTCGGCGGTGTCCAGGTCAGACCTCCGTCCTGTGAGCGCACGACTTCCATGCGCCCTTCGCGGCCGATGTGGCCGGCACCGCCCCGCAGAGCGGCGACGGCGACGCGGTCGGCGGTCAAAGCCAGAACGGGGAAGAGGCCGCCATCCTGATAGGCGAGGGTCTCGCGGGTGCCGGGAAGAGAACGGATGTCGAGGACAGGTTCAGACGCCAAGATGGTCACTCCAGTTCGTCAGCTTGCTTCAACAGTTGTTTAGGGGGTCCGGGGGTTTTTCGGGATTTCCGTTTATTGCTCCACTGTTGCCCTCACCAGCCAGACGCTATTTGTATCGTCCATGTCTTCAGGGATGCGACGCCAGCCGTTGGGCACGCGGTCATACGTGTAGAGCAGGGTGTTGTCATCGACGGCCACTACTTCGGTATAGGAGGTGCTTTGCTGGCGGGAGAGATCCTCGGAGTAGATGATTTGCTCGTGGGGATGGCAGCTGTTGTGGTGGGCGAGGATGTCGATCTGCTGCCAGTCTTGCCCGGTGCCGTCAGCGTTGAGCCAGAGGTAGAGGCCGGGGCGGCCGCCGGAGAGGGCGACTGCGCCATCGGCCATCACGGCGAGGCTGGGCTGGACGGAGAAGGGGCCTGCCATGGGGACGGCGGTGGACCAGGTGCGGCCTTCGTCGCTGCTCCAGGTCTGGCCGAAGGGCAGTTTGCTTTCGACGCGGAAGACGCACATGATGCGGCCGTCGTGGAGGCGGCAGATGGCGGACTCGCTGGGGCCGCCATCGCCGGGGACCGGGCAGTCGGCGCCGGCGACGACTGAGCGCACCGACCAGTTGGCGCCGTCGGTGGACTCCACGGCGACGATGGAGTCGCGTTCGTCGCCTTCGAAGTGGCCGTAGGCGGTGGCGAGGTAGGTACCGTCCTGCAGCCAGAGGGTCTGGCCGTTGAAAGAGAAGGTGACGACGTCGAGGCCGGGCAGGATGAGGGGGACGGGCGCGGGCATGCCGGTGATGACGACGCCGGTGGGCACGTAGTCGAAGACGCGCTGGCCGGCGGGAACAGTGTTATGGGGCGCGCCGATCCCGTTGGGGCGGGGGCGGAGATCGTAGGGGAGCATGATGCTGTCGCCGGAGTGGAGGTGGAGGAGGGTCTGGGCGCCGTCGCAGGAGACCTGGGGCTCTGTCCAGGTGAGGCCGCCGTCCCGGGACCAGAGTAC
This sequence comes from Caldilineaceae bacterium SB0662_bin_25, assembly GCA_009840225.1. Classification (GTDB taxonomy): domain Bacteria; phylum Chloroflexota; class Anaerolineae; order Caldilineales; family Caldilineaceae; genus Bin5. Next base: position 37,657 of record VXOE01000238.1, read on the forward strand.
CAGATAGGGGACACCGGAGAGGTGAATATCGGGCACGGGCGAGATCGTAGAAAGGAGCTCGCCATTGGGCATTGTCCAGAGGTTGGGGAACCAGAAGTAGCCACGGCGGCGGCCAATCAGTACGGGTTCGGAAAGCGTGACGCGCATCCCATCCAAGTCCACTGTTGCACTGTCGGTCCAGGTCGCTGTCATGTCAGTCATCGCTCCTTCCTTGGGCGATCGATTGGGAGTTCGTACTTTTGACTCAGCGGCTACAGGGTTTTGAGTTCGTGCTCGCCGTGGAGGTCGGCGGTGACCTGGGCGAAGCGGTGGCCGTAGCGTTCGATCGTAGCGGCATCAGTGGCTTTGCCGTCAAGCGTGAAGGAAGACGGCGGGGATCCGCTGGCAGGAAGCAGGTAGAGCAGCGTTGCTCCGTTGAGAGCGTCCTCCGATTGAATACGGTATGTGCCTTCGGGCGTGGAGGCGCCGTTTGCGGCGGAAGAGATGGATACGCGGCGGCGGGCGCGCTCCCAGTTGTTGATCTCTTCGCTGGTCCACCATTCCATGCCGAGGCTGCGGGCGTAGGCGACGGTTTCGCGGATGGAGCGCTCGCATTCGGGGTCTTCGACGTGGGAGGGGTGATAGAGGACATGGGCGCAGCCGTAGGTGGCGTGGCACTGGTCGACGAGGGGTGGCATGAAGCCGTGGGGGCAGACGACGGTAAAGTCCTGGGTGAGGAAGGGGAGGGCGATCACGTCGAGGAAGTCGCCGTTGGGACGGTCGTCCTCCATGGGAAACCAGGGGTGGGAGGTGCCGAAGGTGAAGCCGCGGTCGCCGCGTGAATGTTCGAGCTGGATGCCCTTGTTCTGGCACCAGTAGTAGAACTCGAGGCGGCCCTGCCAGGCGATGCCGTGGTTCTTGTTGGAGACGATGTTGGAGAGGCCGGTCTCGTAGGCGAGCGTGTCGTACTGCCAGTCGAAGTCCATCTGGCTCCAGCGGGGGGCTTCGCGCACGGGGGCGTTGCCGGTGGCGTAGTGGAGGGCGATTTCGGAGGTGGACTCGATGAGCGCCTGGTAGAAGGAGCGATCATAGCCGGTTACGGGCATGGTGCACCAGGTGGAGGGTACGTTGAGCTCCTGGAGCAGGTCGAAGAGGCACCAGCCGACGAGGGGACGGTTGCCGTCGGAATCGTGGGACATGTGGGCCATTGAGGTCATGCCGCGGGGCCAGTACCAGAGGAGAGGCAGGGGTTCGCCGGCGGTGCTGAGGAGGTGGAAGACGGCGCGCAGAAGGAGCTCCTTCAGGACGTCGGCCATGGGCGACAGGATGATGCGCTGGTTGTAGTAGGTGCGACCATCCTGGAGGGGGATGCCGCCGGAGTAGTAGAGATCATCGACGTCGTCGATTTCGACCAGATCGCCATCCCGTTCGGGGTCGAGAATGGAGCCGGAAGGGGTGCCTGAGGACTCACGCGGGGGGATGGGCACGACCGGCTTGCCCTGATGGATGTGAAGCACGGATGTAATCAGGTCGAGCGCGAAGAGGATAGTACGGCCGCGACCGCTGGCGTGTGCTACGACGGCATCGGCTGCGGGTCCGCCTGCCTGCGGTGGAGGCAGGATAGACTCGACGTGGGCGAGCGCAGTGCCGGCCACGGCCTTGACCAAGGCGCCGCCGAAGACGTGGGTTTCCCTGCTCAGGCTGCCGGTCACAGGGTGGGCGGCGGCGGGTGGCTGCAGGTAGCCCTCTTCGAGGAGGCGGATGGTCTGCACGCCGAAGAGGTCGTCCATGCCTGAGGCGCCGGCGTTGCCGATGAGGAGGCCGCCGGCGTGAACGAATTCGGCGAGGCCTGCCTTCTGTTCGGAATCCAGGTCGAAATCCTGCGCCAGGATCAGGAGGCGGGGCAAGGGTGCGTCGCCGGCCAGGGCATCCTGGGGCAGCAGCGAAAAAGGGATGCCGGCATGGTGCAGAATCTCGCTGATATAGGCGGCGGCATAAGGGGGAAGCTCGCCTGTTCCCTTGCGAGGCTGTTCGGGATTGAGGATAACTCCGATCATTTGGGCTTTCTCCTTACAACAGCGGACGTTGGTAGAGCGGTGCTATAGTCATCCGGCCAGAGTTCATGCGTCGCGTGCACAGCGGAAGCCGATGTGGCGGCGCATCATTTGGGGAAAGCGGTCATAGCGGGCGGCGCAGCGGGCGCGCTCGGAGATATTGTACCAGGAGCCGCCGCGCAGCACGTTGTGGGCGTCGTAGTGGACGACCGGCTTGGTGCAGATGGGGTTGGCCTGGGGGCTGAAAGAGTAGAAGTCGTCGGAGTAGCGGTCCTGGCACCATTCCCAGACGTTGCCGACCATGTCGCAGACGCCGAAGGGGCTGACGTTGCCGGCGTCGGTGTAGCGGTCGACGGGAGTGGGATGGCCGACGCCGGATGCGCGTGTGTTGGCGCGGTCAGGGTCCCATTCGTTGCCCCAGGGCCATGGGCGTCCGTCGGCGCCGCGGGCGGCGAATTCCCATTCGGCTTCGGTGGGCAGGCGGAGTCCGGCCCAGGTTGCGTAGGCCTGCGCATCCCAGTGGGCGACGCCGATGACCGGCTGATCTGGTCCGGTGAAGCGGGGGTCGTCCCAGCATTGGGGCGGCGTTGCGCCGGAGTCCTGGAGATAGCGGTCGTACTGGGCGACGGTGACCGGGTACTGGCAGATGTAGAAGGGATCGAGGCGGACGGTGTGCTGGGGGCTTTCGTCGCGGAAGCGGGTAAGGCGCCAGCCGTAGCGGTCGGCAATTTTCTGGGCGTCGGCCGGGTCGGTGCCCATCTGGAATGTGCCGCCGGGGATGGGAATGAGCGTCGAGCCGTCCTGGTTTTCGATGATGTCCACGGCCTTTTCCTTCGGTTCTATTGCGCGGCCTGCTCGGCGTAGTGGAGGGCTACTTTGCGCATGGCGGCGGCGATGTCTTTGGCGTCCTGTTCGGTATAGGAGTTGCGGAAGAGGATAAAGCCGGTCTTGGGCAGTTCGCGCTCGGTGTGGGGGAGGTGAAGCGTGCTGTAGTCGATGCGGCGGTTGCCCTGCTCGTCAACGAAGGGATAGCGGGACTGACCGTAGGTGTCCTCGTCGGTGAAGATCGGGTAGCGGTAGAGGGGGCGCCCCTGGATGTAGGGGCCGTAGCAGTCCGGGATGCCTTCGGCACGGACGGCTGCGGAGAAGTCATCGGAGGAGATGCCGGCCCTGGATTCGTCGATGGTGTAGGCGTAGGTGTAGTAGGCGCTGCGATCTTCGGGGTGGACCTTCTGGATCTTGAAGCCGGGCAGCTGGGGCACGACTTCGTCAAGGATGGCGGCGGTCATGCGGCGGACGCGAGTGGCCTCGTGCCAGCGGTCGAACTGGGCGAGGCCGACGGCGGCGTGGAGGTCGGTCATGGGGTGGAAGTCGCCGAGGAAGGCGTAGCCCTTGTTGCCGCCGCGGCGGAAGGAGGTGGGGGCGAGGGAGCTGCGGAGGGCGCTGTCCATCTCGGAGCCTTTGCGGGAGAAGCCCATAGCGCGGCGGGCGAGGGGCTCGTCGTTGGTGATGACCATGCCGCCCTGGTCGGTGGTGAGGGTCTTGCCGCCAAGCGAGAAGCAGCCGATGTCGCCGATGGTGCCGACGAGCTGGCCGCGGTATTCGGCGAGGTGGGCCTGTGAGCAGTCCTCGATGACGGGAATGTTGTGGGCGCGGCCGATTTCGAGGATGGGGCCCATGTCGCAGGGGTTGCCGTAGAGGTGGACGGCGAGGATGGCTTTGGTGCGGGGGGTGATACGGCGCTCGATGTCGGCAGGGTCGGTGTTGAGGGTCTCCGGGTCCCAGTCGGCGAAGACGGGGATGGCGTTGTGGAGGATGATGCCGAGGACGGAGCCGATGTCGGTGGTGGGGGTGGTGATGACTTCGTCGCCGGGTTCGGGGTTGACGGCGGCGACGGCGGCGTGAATGGCGCCGGTGCCGGTGGTGGTGGCGACGGCGTACTGGGCGCCGTGGAGGGTGGCAAAGGCGTCGGCGAAGGCCCTCACTTTGAAGCCGGAGCGCCAAGCGTCGGTGGCGTTGTCCATGACCTCCATGAGGTGACGGCGTTCTTCGTCGCCGAAGATCCACTTGGGGCCGAAGGGCTGGCTGCGCAGGGGCTCGCCGCCGTCGATTGCCAGTTTTGCGCTGGTCATGGGATGTTTCCTTGTCTGAATCAGGATCTGCAGGATTTTAATGGATTTTCACGATAACTGAAGCGCGCATTGGCTGGTATGGCGGCACTTGGTGGGCCGGTCGGGGAATTGGTCCGGGTGGCTGGTAGGGCGCTGGCTGGTGGTGGAAGCCAGCCGGGGCCAGGGACCGGGTCGGGTGTGGGCATATGGTCGCAAAGGGACCTGCTCGAAAGTAGGCACCAGGTCGACCAGGCAGTAGGGGGGGCGTGGGGGGGGGGGGGGCCCCCCCCCCACACGGGGGGGGGAACCCCCCCCCCCCCCCCAACACGGGAGGGGGGGGGGGGGGGAGAATATGTTAGATTTATTGAGAGTCAAGTAGAAGGAGGGTATTAAA
>VXOE01000238.1:42204-47816 GCA_009840225.1 Caldilineaceae bacterium SB0662_bin_25
CCCCCCCCCCCCCCCCCCCCCCCCCCCCCCCCGCGCCCGGGCCCGGGCCCCCCCCCCCGCCCCCCGCCCCCCCCCCCCCCCCCCCCCCCAAACTGGGGGGCCCCCACCCCCCCCCACCGCCCAAAGGCGAGGAGAGAGTGTAGAGGAGAGAGGCGTGAGAGAAGGCACATTCTCTGCCTTATATTGAATCGAGAATTGGGCAAGTTAGTCATTGGTAACGTTTGAGAGCGGCGATCAGATGTCGTCGAGGGACCATTTTGTGTAGGCGGCGTGGCAGATTCCGTCTTCGAGGGTGATCCAGTAGCAGGTGAAAAGGCTGCCGTCGTCGAACTGGACGGTGATGGGGTAGCCGACGTCGGAGCCGCCGCTGTGGTGGGGGTAGTCGGGCCACATGGGGGAGGCCGTGCCGGCGTCGTCGCGCATGACGATGGTGTTGTCGGTGTCCCAGGTTTTGCCGTTGTCTTCGCTGAGGACGAGGCGGATGCCCATCGGTTCCCAGCGGTAGGTGACGCCGCAGAGGATGCGGCCGTCCTGGAGGCGGAGGAGGTGGGGGGGATAGCCTCTGACCTCGGTGCGGAGCGGCTGGGACCAGGTGAGACCGGCGTCTTCGGACCAGCTTTCGAGCAGGTAGCCGCTGGTGAGGTGGCCGGGGGTTGAGTGGCGGATGTGGGCGAGGACCTTGCCGGGTTCGGCTTCGATGAAGCAGGTCTCGTCGCCGGTGACGCTGGAGACGCTGGAGGAGAGGGGGATGAGGCGCCAGTTGTCGCCGTCGGGGTCGGAGCGCCAGATGAAGACCTGGCCTTTGTCGCCTTCCTGGTCGCGGGCATAGACGGGGAGGAGGATGTTGCCGGCCTGGAGGCGGGTCCAGCGGGGGAAGGCGGTCATCCAGCTGAAGCCGGGGACGAGCCAGTCGCGGCGGTCCCAGGTTTTGCCCTGGTCGTGGGAGCGCATGACGAAGAGCTTGGGCATGCCGATGAGGAGGTCGTTGCCGGTGTTGTTGGGGTGGGGGCGGGCGGTGAGGCCGAGCTCTTCGGCTTCGGCGGCACGCTCTTTGGGCCAGGACTCGAAGCCGACGGTGCCGGCGGCGAGGTAGCTGCCGTCGGGCTGGACATCGGCGTAGCGGTCGTAGTATTCGCGGGGCAGGGCGGCGGGCCAAGCGAGGGGGATTGTCTGGTCGTTGGTTTCGGTGAAGGTCTCGCCCTGGTCATCGGAGACGAGCACGATCCAGTCGGCGAGGCCGTAGTGGTCGGCGAAGGGGGAGGAGACGACGCCGACGGTGAGGCGGCCGTCGGGGAGGAGTTGGGGAACGGGGCCGAGAGAGTAGCGTCCGGGGCGTTTGTAGAGGATGCCGTGCTGCATGATCTGTCTCCTGACTGGGTTTGCGGGTGACTTTCGGCTTGTGCCGGACCTGTCCGTCGCGGTTATGAGGCGCGCCAGCGGGGGTCGAGAATGTCCCGTAGGGCGTCACCGATGAGGTTGAGGGAGATAACGGTGCCTACCAGGACGCCTCCCGGCGGGACCCACAGCCACCAAAAGCGCTGAATGAGGGAGAGGTTGTTGGCGGAGGTGATCATGTTGCCCCAGCTGGGGGTAGGGGGCTGGACGCCGAGGCCGAGAAAGCTGATGCCGGCTTCGGCGATGATGGCTACGCCGATATTGAGCGTCATGTTGACGAGCACGAGGGGCATGAGATTGGGGGTAACGTGCTGGCGGACGATTCTGCCGGTGGTGGTGCCGATGGAGCGGGCGGCGAGGATGTAGTCGAGCTCGCGAATTGACAGCACTTGAGAGCGGAAGATACGGGCGTCGAAGGGCCAGCTGAGAAAGCCGAGTGCGATCAGCAGGGTCCAGGGGGTGGGGCCGATGATGGCGATGACGATGAGAAGGAAGAAGATGTCGGGGAAGACGATCATAATGTCGACGATGCGCTGGCCGAAGAAGTCGATGACGCCACCGAAGTAGCCGGAGAGCGAGCCCACAATCAGGCCGATGACGGTGCGGATGATGACGGCGGCGAGACCGATGAGAAGTGAAACGCGACCGCCGTAGAGGATGCGGGTGAGCATGTCGCGGCCGGTGAGGTCGGTGCCGAGCCAGTGGTCGGCGCTGGGGGGTTTGCGGATGGCCTGGACGTCGATCTCATGCGGCTCGAATGGTGTCAGCCAGGGGGCGAGAATGGCTGACACGGTAATCACCAGCATAAATATGACGCCGCCGACGGCGCCGGGATTCTGCAAGAAGAGGCGGAAGTTCTGGGCGGCCAGCGACGGCCTTTCGATGGTGAGGGTCTGGGCCGTATCCGAGGCGTTATCGTTTTGCGCGCTCATGCTGGCGAATCACTCCGAAAGGTTAGCACTAGGAATAGGTAACGCGGGGATCGACCCAACAGTAGCAGATGTCCACGATCAGGTTGCTGAGGATGACGAGAACGGCGGTGACGGTGATGGTGGCGATCATGATGGAAAAGTCTTTGGCTTCGGCTGCCTTGGCGGTCCACATGCCGACGCCGGGGTAGTTGAAGACGATTTCGAAGAAGGCGGAGCCGCCGATGACGAAGGGGATGCTGCGGCCGACGATGGTGAGGATGGGCAGGAGGGCATTGCGGAAGATGTGGCGGCTGCGGACGATGCGCTCCTTAAGGCCTTTGGCGCGGGCGACGGTGACGTAGTCGGCGCGCATGGTTTCGAGGACGCTGGTGCGTGTCCAGCGGATGAGGCCGGCCGAGCCGCTTATCCCCATTGCCATAACGGGCAGGATGAGATAGTAGACGCGGTCCCAAAAGTCGCCTCCGGTGCGGGCGTTGTACATGCCTCCGGCTGGGAACCAGCCCAGCCTTATGGCAAAGATGATGATGACCCAGGTGGCGAGGAGGAATCCGGGCACACTGATGAGGATGTAGGTAATGAAGGAGACGATGTTGTCGAAGGCGGAGTATTGGTAGAGGGCAGAGAGCGAGCCGGCGACGACGCCGATGCCGACGCTGAGCAGCGTGGCGAGGACTGTGAGGCGGATGGTGACGCGGACGCGGACTGCCAGTTCGGGGCCGATCAGTTCGGCGGTGCGCATGGCGCGGCCGAAGTCTCCCTGGACCACCCTGCCCAGCCAGCGGAAGTATTGGATATGGATGGGGTCGTTGAGACCGAGTCTTTCGTGGAGGTAGTCGCGATTGCTGGTGCCTTCGTCTTCGCCGCGTCCTTTGTAGGCTTCCTGGACGCCGAGTTGGTCGCGCACTTGCTGGGGTGTCATTCCCTGGGTTTCGGCGGTCACGAACATGAAGAGAGTGGGGTCGCCGGGCGCGAGGCGCATGAGGGCGAAGTTGATGTAGGTGATGACGATCAGCATGGGGAAGGCGACGAGGATTCGGCGGATGATGTATTGGGTCAAGATGCGATCCTTTACTTATCCACTAAGGGCCACAAGGGGCCGCTGTTAACACCTTTTCTTTCCGCGAAGGGACGCGAAGGGGCGCGAAGAACACCTTATTTTTCCACGGAAACGCTGTAGTTGATCGGCGAGGGGTCACCGTCGTTGCTTTTCACTAAACAGATATTCCTTATTCTTAACAAGAGTAGGGCGACAAGAGGAGGGAGGAACGGTTCTCCCTCCTCTTTGCTGTCTGTTTTCAGACTAGCTCCTATTCGATCCAGTACCAGCTGACGACACCTTTTTCGCCGGAGGTGCCGAGCCAGTTGAAGGCTTCTTCGGGGATGAAGCCGCCGAGGTCGTCGGTCATCACGTAGAATTCGGCAATCTGGGTGACACCCCAGATTGGGCCGTCTTCGAAGTAGATTTCCATCAAGGCCTGGGTGGCGCGTGTTTTCTCGTCGGGGTCGGTGGTGCCCATGGCGACGTTACACATGTTTCTGAACTCGTCGTTGCACCAGTGGAAGCTGGCGGGCCAGTAGTCCTCATCGCAGCTGCCGACCCAGTACTCGCAGTTGCGCAGGGTGTTGGAGACCCAGCCGCCGACCATGCTGATGTCATAGTCGCCGCTGCCGGTGCGCTCCTGTTGGAGTTCTCTACCGGCGAGGATTTCGGTCTGGATTCCGACATCGGCCAGCTGTTGCTGGAGCAGGACGGGGGCGTCACCGCCTGCGCCGCCAAGCACGATGAGGACGCGGCTGGGATCCCAGATGCCTTCGGCTTCAGCTTCGGCGAGGAGCTGTTTGGCCATTTCGGGGTCGAACGTGCGCGGTACGACGAGGCCGGAGTCGCAGCCCTCGCAGAAGGACTCGGTCGCGGTCTGGTGGCCGCGGAGCCCGAAGACGGAGTCTTCCGGCTGGCCGAATCCGAAGTAGAGGACTTCAGCCCAGAGCTCGCGGTTGACGGCAAGGGCGATGGCGTCCATGACCTTGCGCGGCAGTTTGCGGTCGTCACCGCGATTGAGACCGTAGCCAGTCATCATGAAGGTGCGGGGATGGATGGCGGTATCGGGGAGGTTACTGACGGTCTCGTAGTCGCTGGCGCCGACTTTGACCATGTCGGATTCGCCGGCGAGGAAGTTGTCGAGGGTCAGGCCGGAGTGTTCGGCGTAGCGCTTGATGCCGGGCTTGCCGTAGATAGAATTGCCCCACCAGTCCTCATTGCGCTGCAGTTCGAGGACTTTGGCTTCTTCGTCCCAGCTTACGACGCGGTAGGGGCCGCTGGTGACTTCGGGAACCCAGGCATCGGGGAAGTCGCCGGCCCAAAGCTGGGCGGCGGAGTACTGGCCGAGGTGGTGTTCTGGCAGAACGGAGAGAAAGGCCAGTGGGCGCCAGACGAGTCCGATGGGAACATCGGCTTCGATGCGCATATTGAAGTCATCGATGATCTTGATGCCGGAGATGGAGTCGGCTTTGCCCTCGAAGTAGTCCTGTCCGCCGGTAATGTTGGGGAAGAGGACTTTGGCATCGCCGAGCCAGTAGTCGGCATCGGCGTGATAGAGGAGTTCGAAGGTGAAGGCGACGTCGGCGGTGGTGATGCGCTCGCCATCGCTCCAGACGGCGTCCTCGTAGAGTTCGATCTCCATGGCCATGTTGTCGTCAACGCGCTCGATGCGGCGTGCGATCCAAGGCGTGGGGGTGGTATTGCCCTGGGGGCCCATGAAGATGAGGGGCATCTGGACCATGTAGAAGGACTCGCTGCCGAAGTTCCAGTTGCCGGCGGTGATTCCGCCCCACATGCCGACGCCGAAGCGGGTGCGTCCTGGGAGGACGAGCAGGCGGTCGGAGTCGACGGTGTCGGGGTTGACGGCGTATTGGATGCCGGGCAGTTCGGCCATTTCGTCGCCCGCACCTTCCTCCATGGCGGTGTCGGCGCCGTCACCGGTGGTTGCGGGGGCGGCACAGGCGCCGATGAGCAGGGCGAAGACCAGCAGGAGGGACAGCAGTGTGCAGTTCAACCAGTTACGTTTGATACGCATGTCTTTTTCTCCTTTGGATAATGGAATTACACAGGTCTCTTCCGAAATGCGCCGTTGCAGGGGAATCAGGGGGAGGAATCTGGAGGGCATTTTAGGGAAAAGCGGTGGGTGTGTCAAGGAGGGGAAAAAATGCAGTTTTTAGTTGTTAGTTTTTAGGTAACTACTAAGCCTGCGAGGTATCAGGGATGAAGGGTTGGTCAAGAAAGGCGTT
>VXOE01000069.1 GCA_009840225.1 Caldilineaceae bacterium SB0662_bin_25
CATCCAAGAGCAATCGCACATTAGCTCTTCCTCGTTACATAGGCTTAGTAGTTACGAAGTACCTTTAACGATACAAGTATACCATAGGCAAAATTGACACAAAATACAAGTGACTTAACCGTAGCATCATATTCATCGATCCATTTTGCGAAAGTCCGCGGCTCTCCGCTATGCTATTGTGGTGAACCAGGAAGTAGCCAAGGGCATGAAGCCGCAATCTTCACGGGGATAGTTGCCGAGGAAAGTATGCTAGGGCATGGCGAAGAGAGGAGTTGATCTCCTGGTTGAAACTCATAAATATTCGGAGTCTCAGGATGCTGGAGAGCGTTCCGAGGTCGACCAGACACAGCCTGATCAAGCCTCACTGTCGGATAACGACCGGAGGCTGCTTGAAATGGTTGGACAGATGCGGGCCAGGGAAGGTCTTTTCCCGTCTCCGACTCAAGATGAAGGCCGAGCCGCAAAGGTAGTCGTCGCTGTTAGCGGGGGCGCGGATAGTATGGCCTTACTGCACCTGCTCACGTGCGTGCGCACTAATTGGAACCTTGATCTGGTCGTCGCCCATCTCGACCACAATATCCGACCCGAGTCTGCCGATGACGCGGCGTTTGTCGTTGAAACGGCCAGACGCTGGAACTTACCTTGCGAGACGACCAGATTGTCGTCTGGGGCGCTGACCAAGAAGGGCAATATGGAGGCGACTGCGCGCAGATTGCGCTATCAGTTTCTGGCCCAAGTGGCTGTCGACCAGCGAGTCGAAGGCTGCCCTGTGGATGTGGCTGTGGCGCATACGGCCAACGATCAGGCTGAAACCGTGCTGATGAATCTGATTCGAGGCAGCGGCGTGCACGGGTTGGCTGGGATGCCGGCGGTGAGGCCGTTGATTCTTCAAGACCAGCGGGTGCCCGGCGTTCGAGTGGTGCGACCATTGCTGAATATCGCCCGGTCAGAGATCTTGCAATATCTCGGGGAAAACGATATCCCGTGGCGTGAAGACGCGTCCAATCAGGACCGGACATTCTTGCGCAATCGGGTTCGACACGAGGTACTGCCGCTACTTGAAGAGCTCAATCCAAGGATTATCGCTTCTCTTTGCAGGACGGCCTCGGTGATGAGGGGTGAAGCGCAGCGGGTGGGGCACAACACACAGAAGGCACTGGACGCGACAAGACGGAGAATCGATATTGGGGAAGCGTCAGCCTCGCTTCCCTCTTCGTCGCCGAAGTCTGGGCAAGCTTCCTCTAATGTAGCCAACCGGCAGGTCTTCGACCTGCATACTTTCCGGGGTCTGGGTCCGGCCGACCAGCGAGAGGCGCTGCGAGCTTCTGCTCGAGAGCTGGGGCGCCCCCTAACCGACCTCGGCTTTGAAGCTGTCGAGCGCCTACGACGTAGTCTCTGTGATGAAAGCAGCTCCGGCGGCCCGTACAGTTGGTTCGCCGACGTAATGATGACCCGAATGCAAGACGCATTCAGCCTGCACCATCGAGACGTTACACCATTTGTGCCGGAGCATCCTTATCTGGATGGCAACTGGCGGGCGAGCAATCCTGCCAGAGAGTTGATTGAGGAAGGAGAGATCGTTGTAAACCGTTGGACCCTGCGCTGCAAAGAGATGAACTGTCGGGACCTGCGATACGAGTGGGCGGAGAATTTGACCGGTGCCCCAGGACAGCTACCGGCGCAGAGCGAGGGGAGACTCTCCAAATGGGAGGCGTACATCGACGCTGACGCTGTTCAGCAGCTCAGTCTCAGTACCCCCCGTGCGGGCCAGCGGTTTGAACCCTTGGGGCTGGGCGGCCATGGCAAACCTCTGGCCGACTATTTCACTGATCGCAAGGTCCCGCGCTATTTTCGCTCGGGATGGCCCGTTATTTTGGACGGGGAGCGAGTCGTTTGGGTGGGAGGACATCAGATCGCTCACAACGTTCGAATCACGCCGGGCAGCAGCAGAGCCTTTCATCTGTTCTGGGAGCCCACAGGCCAATGAGCGTGCGTCCGGTAGTACTCTGGGTAGGTCGCCAAGAGGAGACAACGATGCGCTTCACCCGGCGCGATCCCGACCTTGCCACGGGCGTTTTGACGGATGCAAACGGCACCGTCCCGTTTTCTTTCGACCGAAAGTCCCGCCGTCTAAGCCTACCCGACCGCGAAATCTTTCTTGATGAGTATGGTTGGGAAGTGGACGAGCAGGGACGGATCGTCTTTCAGTCCCGTCGGTCCGACCAAGCGTAGCGCCGTCTGCACGCCAGGGGGAACTGGGCAGTTGTGAACGCTTCTTTAGAGGGTTTCTTTGACTGTCTGCAGAGGCAACTGGCCGCGCCACTCCCTGGACGCCCGGCTCAGGCACTGATGGCGCCGCTGCCGCGACCTGGCTGGCACCCCGACGACAGACCAGATGAGCCGGCTCGCCAGAGCGGTGTGCTAGTCCTGCTCTATAGCATTCGGGGCCGGTTGCATGTGCCCCTGATTTTGCGACCCACTTATGATGGGACGCACAGCGGCCAAGTCGCATTTCCCGGTGGAGGCAGCGAGGAAGGGGACGGGGATCTGACCGAGACGGCGTTGCGAGAGACCCACGAGGAATTAGGAGTCGCGCCCCAGAATGTAGAGGTTCTGGGCACGCTCACCGATCTTTACATTCGACCCAGTAACTATGAAGTCTATCCCACCGTAGGACGACTGAACGCCAAGCCAGTTTTTCGACCCGATCCCAGCGAAGTTGCCCAGTTGCTTGAAGTGCCACTGGCAGCCCTTCTGGACCCAGCACACCGGCGGAGGGAGGCCTGGCAGCTTGCCGATCGTTCTGCGCTGGTGCCCTATTTCGCCATTCAGGATCAGACCATCTGGGGGGCAACAGCGATGATTCTCAGCGAATTACTTGCTGTGGTAGGCAAGTGCCAGCCGGATGGCGGCATATTTGGTAGCCCCTGCAGCGAATGATACGATCCTCACTCATACCAGGCTAGTTGGTCAGCCTCCGGAGTTGGCGCTGGATACCCCGCAACTGTTTTCGTCGATCGAATAGACCACACAACAGGAGACGTGGCACATGGCAGAACGCTCACCAGGAGTCGCGGTGGTGAATGAAGAGAGAGCCGATGCGTGCGTGCAGGGTCAGCTGTGTCAGGACATTGAGCGCGTACTGATCTCTGCGGAGGAGATTCAGGGCCGTGTACGCGAACTGGGCAGTCAGATCAATGAGCGTTATGCGGGAAAGGACCTTTTGTTGATTGCTGTTCTCAAGGGCAGTATCGTCTTCATTGCCGACCTCATGCGAGCAATTTCAATCCCGCACGAAGTGGACTTTCTGGCTACCAGCAGCTATGGCGCCTCTTCTACTAGCTCCGGTGTGGTTCGCATTCTGAAGGATCTGAATGAACCGATCGAAGGCCGCCACGCCCTGGTGGTCGAGGACATCATTGACAGCGGACAAACCCTCGCCTATCTTACCCGGCTCTTCAGCGCCCGAAATCCTGCCAGCCTGGAGGTTGTAACCCTGTTGGACAAACCGACAAGGCGGGAAGTAGACATCGACGTCTTGTGGACCGGTTTCTCCGTCCCCAATGAGTTTGTCATCGGTTACGGGCTGGATTTCAACCAGAAATACCGCAACCTCCCCTACATCGGCGTTCTCAAGCCTGAAGTATACGAGCCCGGTACGGAGTAACTGTTCTGAGGAGAACCAGGTATGTTGCTGGCACCCGGCAATGAGGTCGGCTGAAAAAGGTAGCACCGGGAAGAGAATGACAGCCGATCGGCACTACACCCGCGACTTTGCCCGCGAACTTTGACTGTGAGAGCGAATGGGCAGCCGGTCGTCAAGATAAGGGTCCTCGCCAAAGGGAGTACAGTTGCGTTTTCAAGAGTCAGCCAATTCGGACTTTTTCGAGTCGCTGCAAGGGAAGAGAATCTCTTCACATCTCCTGAAGGCGTGTCTCTTGCTTTTGGCTCTTCTGGTCGTATTGCAGGCGGAGGAAGTCGCCGCGCAGTCACCAGGCGACACCTATGTGGTCAAACAGGGCGATACCTTGGCGTCGATCGCTGCTGAACTGGATGTCCCGCTGGAGGTGTTGGCGGCCACAAACCAGCTCACCGACCCGAATGCACTGAACGTCGGCCAGATACTTCTGCTCCCGCCGGGAGCCGCCCGCCGGACTGTGATTGCAAGGCCTGGCGACACAATACGGTCTATTGCAGAAAGGGAGGGTTTGCCGGATCTTCGGTTGGCGATTCTCAACAACTCGACGCCAGCCGCGCGTTTGTTCCCTGGTCAACCAATTCGGCTAATGCGAGATTCTGCTCCCACACCGACTCCCTTTGGATCAGTCCAGATAGTAAATGTCCCTTCAACTATCGTCCAAGGCCAAGCCGGCTGGTTGGAAGCAGAAGTAGACAGGCCTCTCGCCCTTGAGGCGTCTTGGAACGGTGCACCGTTGGGAATCCGTCCCCTTGCGATCATAGGGAAAGAGGAGGCGGAAGGAGAAGCTACTGTATGGGGCGGGTACGTTCCGATTGCAGCCTCATTGGAGCCTGGGGTTTACTCTCTTAGCCTAAGTTATCAGGCCACGAGCGGCGTCACCGTCTCGCGTTCCTTCCCGGTGTTTGTACAGGGACAGGTCTTTGCAGTTCAAAATATCAGGTTGCCAGCGGACAAAGACGAGTTGATCGAACAGGAGATTTCGCAGGCGGAATTGGACTACCTTATGCCCGTCTGGTCGCGCACGGTTACTCCGATTCAGTGGCGCAGCCCGTTCCTCTTGCCTTTGCAGTCAGCCTTTCCCACTACGAGCCCGTACGGAGTCCGCCGCAACTACAACTCTGGCCAGTACTTTTCCTACCATACGGGACAGGATTTTGCTGCGCCTGGAGGCAGTCCCGTACTTGCACCGGCGGACGGCATTGTCACTCTTGCCGAGCCCTTGACGGTGCGGGGCATCAGCGTCATTCTCGACCATGGGGCGGGACTGTTTACGGGGTACTGGCATTTGCAAGAGGCGTTAGTCGGCCCAGGGGAGACAGTACAGGCCGGGGATCCGATCGGGCTGGTCGGCACCACGGGGCGCAGTACAGGGGAGCATCTTCACTGGGAGCTGCGCATTTACGGCGTTGCCGTAGACCCGATGCCGTTCCTGAAGCGCCCTCTTCTGGCAGTCCCGTCCACGGTTGATCTTGAAGCCAACGAGGACACGGAGAAGGAGCAGTGAGCCGGCCTTTGTAACAGTTGAAACGGGCCAAGTTGCTTTCTGTTCCGAGTCGGAGGAAACAGTTCGCTAAGAGTTGGGACAATTGATCGTACAACTACCAGAACACGCGAAAAAGCGCCGGCTTCGTGGCCGGCGCTTTCGATAACTTGGCGGGAACAACCTATTCTTCTTCTTCCTCTTCGTCTCGGCCTCGTCCGATGACCTCCGGCTCGACATCGGTATCCAGCAACTCTTCTTCCTCCTCCAACTCCTCCTCGCTGACTGCAGCGCGGGAGAGAATCAAACTGCAGATCGGCTCATCCGCATCGGAAACGTAAAGTACGCCTGGGATATTTGGCAGGTCTGCGACAGTAATCGGAGGGCTTTCAGGAGATTCCAAACGAGAGACATCGACCTCAATATGAGCGGGTATATCGGCGGGCAGCGCTTCGATCTCCACACTATCCATCGACTGTACCATCACAAGGTCGGCGCTAACGACTTGGGCGCCGAAAGTAACCAGAGGCACGCTAACCTGCTGCGTCTCGGTCATGTTGACGGTGTAGAAGTCGGCGTGCAGGAGGTTGTGACGCACGGGGTGGCGTTGGATTTCTCTTACGAGCACGTTGTAGTCCTCGCCTTCCAACTCGAGCTTCACGAGCTGAGAATTGCCTCCGTCGCGCAAGACTCGCTCGAATTCGGCGTCCTCCACCTGGGCGTTTCGCGGTGGGTCGCCACCCCCGTAAATTACGACAGGGACGATCCCCTCGGGGCGAAGCCGACGCACTTTGCGGCCAGTGAGGCTGCGAGGGTCGGCGTTCAAAGTAAGTTCTGACATCTTTCTTCGACTCTCTTATTTTCTAGATTGCGCCGGTATTTCAGTTCGTGAATTTATGTCCTGTTGAGTGCGCTGGCAAAGACAGTGGCGAAGCCATATTTGCCTACTGATGGCCGTGCGCCTATTTCAGTTCTCTGTGCTGTCCGGGCCTTTCAATTGCCGGCGGCGATTACGTGCGAAGATACTGGAAAAGAGCACCACTACCAAGCCAAATCCTGCTCCCATTGCCAATGCGGACAGGGGCGACAGTGTTGTCTTCACGTTGCCCTCTACCTTGCCTGCAACCAGCAGCCAAGTACACAGCTCCTCTGCCTTCAACCGGCCAGCCGCCAGAAATCCAATATTCCCGCTCTTAACGGTGATCTGCTCGCTGCTGGCGAATCCAATCGCAGCTTCACGCATGTCCAGCGACTTCGTGCTCACAAATCCAGCCGCGGATTCGGACATGTTCAGTGCCTGAGCTCGGACTGACTTAGCCGCGGAGTCTGCCATGGAGACGTGGCCTCCCTGAACGCCGTCAACGCTGGAGTTCTTCAAGTCCACCCGTTTGCCCTCCAGATCTGCACTTAAATTGGCCGCCGCGTCTTCCAAAGGGTTAGCGTCCGACTTCTCTTCAGCCATGTTTGTCTCCTTTGCATGCCACCATTCGGCGGTATACGCACAGATTCTTCATTATATTCGGCGCTACCATGCCTGTCAAAAAAGTGGCTGTGCCGGGTGCATCCCAGATTTGGGGTGGGAACAGTCTGGCGGGGAATCGGCGCCAGCGGTGGCTGGAACTTTTCGCCGTCTTTGGGCGAGACGCAGTGCAGGCGCCAGGGCCTGGCCGTACAGTGGCGTCCGTCAGTTGGGGCGGGTGCGAGGGCAGGCACAAGGCCGGCACGTAAG
>VXOE01000017.1 GCA_009840225.1 Caldilineaceae bacterium SB0662_bin_25
CCCCGCACAAGGGAGGGCCGACTAGGCCCGACCGCCCAAATGCGAGGAGAGAGTGAAGAGGAGTGAGGAGAGAGAACTGCAGTTTCCTCTGCCTCAGGGTTGATCACGGACAGGTCCTGGTCAGGGCTCTGCCAGAGGATTGCGAGAGTTCACCCCCATTTTGGGATGCACCCGAGGAAAGAAACTGGTTGGCGCGGCGCGAATCTGAATGCTATACTCCAGCGTGCTGAGACAACCAGTCCCCGTTTTCACCAAGGGGCCATCCTTGATCTTTCGAAGTGTTCTACACGCTTCTGGCCGGCGCGACACTGTCTCGGTATCCATGCGCCTGTGCTGCAGGGCGGACACGACCATCTTCCACCGAAAGAGCTAAAATGAAACTGTCGAAACAGCAACTGAACCTGTTCCACGATTTCGGATTTCTGATCTTTCGCCGGCTACTGTCTGCGGAGGAGGTGGCGCGGTACAGCCGTGAGTTTAATGCAGGGCTGGACTCCTGGATTCAGGGCGGCCAGCATGACGGCAAGAGCCGCCATTACGCCTCGCTGATGGAGGAGAAGTCCCCATTCATCGCTGGGTTGGCCCACGATTCTCGTTTTGCCGACGTGGCCGAACAGTTGATGGGTAAGGAAGTGCTGGCTATCGCGGTGGACGGGAACTACCATGTCAGTGACACGCACTGGCACCCCGATACAAGGTCGCTGGACTACATGGCCGTCAAGTTCTGCATCTATCCGGACCCACTTGACGGGGACACGGGCGCCTTGCGCGTCATACCCGGCTCCCACCGCGATCCATTTCACAGCCAGATCAGCCGCGAACCTGAGACCGCGTACAACATTGCCCAGGCCGACGTGCCTGCCTTTACGTTCGAATCGCAGCCGGGCGATGTCCTGGTATTTAATGTCGCTCTCTGGCATGCTGCATTTGGCGGGGACAATCACCGGAGGCAGGGCGTGGTTGTCTACTATGAGGATCCGGACACGCCGGAGGCGACGGAAGCCATCCAGGAACAGATGCGAGGTAACCACAGGGCTTTCGCGCAGGCAGGCCGCCCTATGTACGGACCATACTGGCGTTCCATTGACGACGCCCGCCACCAACGCTGGCTTCGACGGTTGGGCGAGTTGGATGCTCTGGAAACACACTGAACAGGGAGGAAGCGCACTGTGATCAGCTCAGTCAATGTGATGGACCATATTTCCGTTACGGTGAGCGACATGGAACGTTCGCTGGCGTTTTACCGTGACCTGCTGGGGCTGGAACAGATCGAAACTCACCGGCTGGAAGGCGAGACTATCTCGAAGATGGCAGGCAAAAACGACGTGATCATGGAGGTTGTGCGTCTGCAGGCTCCGGAATCGCCGGGGATGCTGCTCGACCTGCAAGAATACGTGCAGCCGGAGGGAAAGGTCTCGGACGGAAAGCTGGGAGATGTGGGCCACTCCCATATCTGTTTTGGCGTTCCGGACATGGCACAGGCCTACCAGGAACTGAAAGCGGAAGGGGTCAAGTTCGTATCCGAGCCTGTCAGTTTCGATCTCGGTTGGGCCGTTGTCCACGTGGTCTTCTTCGAGGATCCGGACGGCTACATTTTGGAACTGATGCAGGTTCCCTACGAGACAAAGGATGGCGAGCATTGAGGCGAATGGTATCAGGGAAATTCTGCGGGAGGTAGCCTATGCCGCGCTACAACCTTGACGGTCAGGTCGCGATTGTCACCGGGGCCGGGCGAGGCATCGGACGGGCTATAGCCCTGCGTTTGGCGCGGGAGGGCTGTCTGGTGACGGTTGCAGACCTGGATGGTGAAACGGCCGCGCAGGTGGCTGCCGAAATTCAGGAGATGGGCGGCCAGTCCTTTGGGCACCAGGCGGACGTGACAAGCAAAACAGAGGTGGAGCGGATGGTGGCCGAGACCTGCGAGCAGTTGGGGAGCTTGCAGATCCTCGTGAACAACGCCGGCATTGGTGCGGTTGCGCCATTGCTGGAGACGGATGAGAAAACGTGGGATGCGTTGATGAACGTAAACGCCAAGAGCGTGCTGTTGTGCTCACAAGCAGGGGCGCGCCGGATGATAGAGCAGGGAGTCGGCGGGCGTATCATCAACAACGCATCGGGGGCAGGCAAAATCGCGCCGGGCAAAGGCATTCCTTTGGGGGCCTACGCCGCCAGCAAACATGCCGTAGTTGCGCTGACCAAGCAGATGGGGTTGGAGCTTTCTGAGCACGGAATCCTGGTAAACTGTGTATGCGCCGGCATTGTCGATACGCCGATGTGGGATCTGATCGACCGCGAGACTGCGGCGCGTCGGGGGGTGGAGATCGGTACCGTAAAGGCGGAAGCGGTCGCCGGCATTCCTGTGGGCCGCATCCAGCAGCCGGAAGATGTCGCCAATGTGGTTGCTTTCCTGGCTTCTGACGACGCCAGTTACATGACCGGCCAGACGTACAACGTGAGCGGCGGTCTTCTTCCATATTGACCTAGGTGCATTCGGAATGGCACATCGTTTGCAAGGCAAAGTAGCTGCAATCACGGGCGCGGGCATGGGCCTGGGACAGGCGGTAGCCATGCTGTTCGCGAGCGAGGGCGCACGGGTCGTGGTGGGGGAGATAGACGAGGAGAAGGGCCAGGAAACGGTAGAACTGATCCAGGCGAAGGGCGGAGAGGCAGCCCTTGTACAGATGGATGTGCGGCTACGGCAGGATGCGGAACGCCTGACGCGCGACGCGGTAGAGGTATACGGGCGGCTGGATGTTCTGGTCAACAACGTGGGCGTACAGATAAACAAGGATGTGGTCGACACCAGTGAAGACGAGTGGGATTTTGTCGTTGACACGAACCTGAAGAGCATGTTTCTGTGTTCTAAATACGCAGTTGCTCAGATGCGTCAACAGGGCGGCGGCAACATTATCTGCATCTCCTCGCTTTCGGGCCTGGTCGGCAACGGGCTGCAGGCGTCATATAACGCCAGCAAGCATGGCGTTATCGGCCTTGTGCGCTCTATGGCGGTTGACCATGCAGTTGACAATATCCGCGTGAATGCCGTCTGTCCCGGCTCGATGAACACGCCATTGACAGAAACAATACCTGAAGAAAAACTGGCGCCTTACCGTGAAGCGAATTTGCTAAAACGATTTGCCGCGCCAAGCGAAATCGCCCCAGCTGCGCTTTTTCTGGCCAGCGATGAAGCCTCTTTCGTTACCGGCTCGGTACTTGTGGCCGACGGCGGTTTTACGACTCTTTAAGAATCTGACCAGTCAGAATCCAACCAAGGTGGGCGCCACAGCCTGCCACCATAGCGCAGGTGATCCCATAATGAAGCAATTGAACGTCATCTTTTTGCCCCATCCGGTCAAAGTCTCGATGTTTAATCCGTGGGGCATGGACGTGGTAAAGGCTGTCAGCCGCAACCACAACATGCATGTATTGGATTACGACAAACCGTTGGCGCCCCAATTCGAAGGCATGGATGCAGTCATAGACCACGGCGGTTCGGCTGGCACGCGCGAAATGGTGGACGCTGCCACCGACGCACGCCTGTGGCAGATCCTGGGGACGGGCTTCGATCACTTCGACCTGGATTACTGGAAGACAACGGGCATTCCGGTGGCCAACTGCCCAGGGGCGTTCAGTGCGGTAGCGCTGGCCGAGACCGCGATGATGTTCATTCTGATGTTAACGCGCCGCTATCCGGAAGCGCGCACACTTCTGGACGAAGGTGAACTATACGAGCCGATGGGCCTGGAATTAGAAGGGCAGCAGCTGGGCATCATCGGCTTTGGGGCCAGCGGCATTGAGCTGGCACGTCGCGCGATGCCATTCGGGATGAAAATCGCGGCCATCGACATACGGGAGGTGAGCGACGGGGAGCGGCAGGAGTTCGGCCTCTCGTTTGTGGGCACGCCCGACGACCTCGAAAAGGTAGTTGCCGAATCGGACATCCTATCTCTTCACTTGCACTTGAACAGCGAGACCCATCACATTATCGATGCCCGTATGCTAGGCCTGATGAAGCCGACGGCCTACATAATCAACGTCGCACGCGGCGCGTTAATCGATGAACAGGCGCTGACAAAGGCCCTTCTCGACGGCAGACTGGGCGGCGCCGGAATCGATGCGTATAGCCAGGAGCCCCCAGACCTCAGTTCGCCATTCTTCAAGTTGCCGAACGTCATTGCGACGCCTCATACGGCAGGGGTCACCGACGGCACGTCCCGTAAACGAGCGCAGTGCGCCGCCGACAATGTGGACCGGGTAGCCGCCGGTCTTGAGCCACTCTACCGGATCGATCTGGAGTAGTAGGGCAGCAACTCCACTCGCGGGCTACAGATCCCATACTACCATTGCAAAAGGCCGCGTTTGTGCAGCCAAAGGCTTGGTCCGCCCTTCCGTAGACTTTCAGAAGCCGCCCCAAGGGAATGTCACATTTCATGTTGACCCGGCGCAGGTTCCTGCAATTGGCCGGCTCCGCGGCGTTGGCCGGCGCTGCCGGCCTCGGATACGGAGGTTTGCTGGAGCGGTCATGGGTCGACGTTGAAGAGAGGACGTTCCGTCTCCAGCGTCTGGCGGAGCGACTGTCTGGCTTACGCATCGCCCAGCTCTCTGACATTCATCTCAGCCGTTTCACTGCGGTGGAACAGTTGATTGCTGCAGTCTCCCGTGTCAATGAATTGCAGCCCGACATTGTTGTATTTACGGGCGACTACGTAGGGCACGAGCCCCGTTTTGCAGCTGGTCTGATCGAGCCTTTGCGCATGCTGGAGCCTCCTGCCTATGCGGTGTACGGCAACCACGATCTGTGGACCGATCGCGAAGCTGTGGGAGCCGCTCTGGCCGAGACGCCGGTTACACTCTTGGTCAATCAGAGCCGGGAGGCCGCGCCTGGTCTCATCATCGCTGGGCTGGACGACGCCTGGTCGGGACATCCCCGCCCGCAACTTGCATTGGCAGGCTCTCCGGTAGACTACACGAGGCTACTGCTTTGCCACGAGCCCGACTACTTCGATACCATTCGTAGGGAGAATCTGCCGGTCGCCCTGCAACTAAGCGGGCACAGCCACGGCGGGCAGGTCCGGTTGCCAACAACGCGCCCTGACGGCAAGGGTTTGGCGACGCGTGCGCCGCTACTGCCGCACATGGCAACCAAATACCCCATAGGGCACTACCACGTTAGAAATTACCAACTCTATACCAACCGAGGGCTGGGCGTCTGGCCTCTCCCCTTCCGTTTCAACTGCCGGCCGGAGATCACGCTTCTTACCCTGCGGCCGGCCTGAAAGGTGGATGCAGTCTTACTGCATGTATAGCGCTGCTGCGGCACAATGAAAGTACATTTCGGTTACGTGTTTGCGTTTAGAGTAGGGGCATAGCCTGTATCCGAACTATTTGACGCTGTGATTTCCCTATGCTAGACTTCCCGCGGGGCGGTGGAGGGTCCTAATCGGACGTAAAGGCCTAAGAAGTCGATTTGGCTGACTGTTCGGACCCCGCGGACCCTAAGAGGAGCTATGGATTCCAAACGAGTTCGAAACGGCATGATCTACTTCCTTTTGGTTGTAGCTCTCGGCGCGTTTCTCTATATCGTTCTGAGTAACCAGGGCAACAATATTTCGGCGACCGTTTCCATCGCCGAGATCGCGTCCCTGGTACGCGGCGGCAACGTTCAAGAGATTCACGTTGACGGTGACGAAGTATTCGCTTATTCGGGCGGCAAGCTCATTGGTTCGCGTAAAGAGACCGGAATCGGATTGGTCGAAACGCTTGAGAATCTGGGCGTCACCGAAGACCAGCTTTCCGCCGTCAATGTGCAGATCGAAGCGCCGAGTGGGTGGGAGGTGTACGGTAGCATTCTGCTCGCCCTGTTGCCCATCTTGCTGATTGCGGTCTTTTTCATCTTTATTTTGCGCCAGGCCCAAGGCGCCGGCAATCAGGCCTTTAGCTTCAGCAAGAGCAAGGCGCGCATGTTCACGGGTGACAAACCTACTGTCAACTTCGGGGACGTGGCAGGCAATGAAGAGGCCCGACAGGACCTGGAGGAGGTGGTTGATTTCCTCAAAGAGCCGCAGAAGTTCGCGTCTCTCGGCGCCCGCATTCCCAAGGGCGTGTTGCTCGTCGGGCCGCCCGGAACCGGCAAGACGTTGATGGCGAAGGCGGTTTCCGGTGAAGCAGGTGTCCCTTTCTTCAACATAAGCGGCTCCGAGTTTGTGGAAATGTTTGTTGGCGTCGGGGCCAGCCGCGTTCGAGACCTGTTCGAGCAGGCCAAGAAGAACTCTCCTTGCATCATTTTCATCGACGAGATCGACGCTGTGGGCCGACATCGGGGCGCAGGTCTGGGCGGCTCCCACGATGAACGCGAGCAGACTCTCAACCAGATCCTGGTTGAGATGGATGGCTTTGACACCGATGTAAACATAATCATCATCGCCGCAACCAACAGGCCGGATATCCTGGATCCGGCGCTGTTGCGGCCCGGCCGCTTCGACCGGCGGGTAATGATGGATTCTCCCGACGTAAAGGGCCGGCGTCAGATCCTGGATGTCCACGTGAAAGGCAAGCCTCTGGCAACCGACATCGATTTGGAAGTGGTTGCCAAGCAGACGCCCGGGTTTGTGGGCGCCGACATCGAGAATCTGGTCAATGAAGCGGCGATCTTGGCTGCCCGCCGCAATCGACGTTCGATTGGCCTGGCTGAATTTCAGGAAGCGATCGAGCGAGTTATTGCCGGCCCGGAACGGCGCAGCCGGGTAATGTCTCCAAAGGAAAAGGAGATCATCGCCTATCATGAAGCCGGACATGCCGTGGCGATGCACGTGCTTCCCAGACATGACCCTGTACATAAGGTGACGATCGTTCCCAGGGGCATGGCAGGCGGCTATACGATGCCCTTGCCGGAGGAAGAGTCCAACCTGAGCACAAGAGACAAGTTCCGTGATGAACTTGCGGCGCTTTTGGGGGGACGGGTCGCAGAGGAGATTCGCTTCGAGGATATCACAACCGGGGCCAGCAACGACCTCGAACGCGTGACGAACATGGCGCGTTTGATGATTACCCAGTGGGGCATGAGCGAGACGCTTGGCCCGGTACAATACGGTGAACGCGAAGAGATGGTATTTCTGGGGCGGGGCATCGCCGAGACTCGCAATTACAGCGACAAGGTTGCGCAGGAGATCGATGAAGAGGTTCGCAATCTGGTGGACGAGGCGCACCGCCGCTGCCACGAGATCCTGACTTCCTATGAGGACCGCCTTGACGCTGTGGCGGCGGCTCTGCTGGAGCAGGAAACTTTGCATGCTGCGGAGTTCGAGGCCATCATGCGCGGCGAAGACCCATTCCAATCGCTTGACGACATCGAGACAAGACAGACCAGCGGCACACCAACCTCTGAAAGGGACGGCAGCGAAAGGTCGCAGGAGGAGGATAGCCGTGACCAGGGCCTGGACTTGAGCGGGGGGACATTGCCCGCACCGGCTTGACAGGGCCGCTTCGCACGTAACCAGACCAGCTTGACCCTGCTGTTGCCTGGCCTCGTCCAGTTGGGCGAGGTCTTCTCACATAGTTCACTCCTCTGACCCGTCAGATTGCAGGCACAGACTAAATCGTGTCCCGTCTGCTATATCACCTCGACCGTATGATCCTTGCCGGAACACCGGCCGTCCGCTGGATAGACGGCCTGCTTCTGGTCGTCGGCGCGATGGGCGGTTTTGGATTCGTACCCGGTGGATTCTTCACGACGGGGATATGCCTTGTGCTGTTCGTATCCTTCATCTGGCTTCGCCGCCACTGGCGCAGCCGGGACTACGTACAGTTTCGCGAATTGGCGACGCCTTCCGTCACCCCACAACCTTTAGCCCCAAAGGACAGCGTGCCGATCCACGCCAGCGGCTACTTCTCGGTCGAGGAAAAGAGCGAACGATTTACCTGGTTACAAGGGTATTTCCGCACGTTTGCGACTCGGGAACACGCTGTCATCTGTCTGGTACAGCCGAAACGCTTTCTGCTGGCTGAGTGGCCCGAAAAAGACGTTGGTATGTGGTACGTCTTCTTCTTCGCCAAGTCTGTCCGCAGCGTCCGATACGGCATGGTCAGTTACGGAAGAGTGACGCAAACTTGCCTGGCTATCGAACATGAGATTCTCATCCCCAAGAAAGGGCGCTTCAGTAGAGAACGTACGGTACAGGAAACTGTTTTGCTAGCATCACCGACTGAAGAGGATACGCGCCGAATCCTGGCGGACCTTCTCCATGACAGGGAAGCCAAGAAAGAAGAGGCGACGGCGCCTGAGAAGCCCAGTCACCAGCCCGACCCGGCCCACAACGGACAGGTGAAGATCCCCATGGGTGAAACCCGCCGCCTGGACTGATGCAGTCAAGGGCCAGGTAGTTCAACGTTGAGCATGACCCCGTCGCAAGCAGATCGCCCAACGTGGGATGAGTATTTCCTTCATATCGCCTTCACCGTGGCCACACGCAGCACCTGTGATCGTGCCCACGTGGGCGCTGTCATCGTCCGCGACAGACGCATCCTGACAACGGGCTACAATGGTGCGCCAACCGGTCTGCCGCACTGTGATGATGTCGGGCACCTGATGATCGACGGCCACTGTCTGCGTCCTCTTCACGCTGAACAAAACGCCATCATCCAGGCAGCGCTCCACGGCGTGGGTACCGCCGGCAGCATGATCTATGTGACCCACCAACCTTGCATCACCTGCGCCAAGATGATCATCAATGCGGGTATAGAAAGAGTCGTTTACGTCGGCACTTACCCGGACGAGAACAGTCGTCTTTTTCTGCAGGAGGCGGGCGTTTCTCTTGTCCAGATGCCCGCGCCCAAACCTCGAAACGAAAGCCCCAAGTAGCAGAATGACTGCGCTGCCTAGAAGTAGGGCAACGTCTGGACAGTCCCTCGTGTTCTCTCGTAGATTTCTCGTCAGACGTTGATAGGAGCGTCCTTCAGTCCGGGGCGCCGCTCCACCCCCTCTAATTCCGGTAATTCAGGCAGATCCTACTTATCTCGGCCCAGACCCTGATTCCACATTCTGTCTGACCACAACTGTGTCATCAGTGGGTCGTCCAGCCCTCTACAGTGAGTTACGACACAACTGCCACTGAGAATTGACAGTCTGTACCTATTGAGATATATTCGATTGCAACAACTGAACAGTAATGACTGTGAACCGGAATAGTAGCGCTCAGAGCGGGCACCAGAGAGTCTCGGACAGGTGGAAGCGGGACAGCGGCGCAGAGTGTGAATGGACCGGGGAGTTGGACGGCGAACTGTGGACACGTACCGAAATTGGGGCCATTTGGCTTCCCAGTAAAGTGAAGTGCCACGTACTAGCTGGATCCGGAGACGCCACCGTTATCAGGGCGCTGCAGTTCAGACAGATGCGCCGCGAGGCGAGATCGTCTGAGTGCGATGAGTGAGACTGGTGCGAGCATCCCTTGCGTTTCATGCAAGGGTTTTTTTGTTGTCCATTGTTCACCAGTCTAAACAGGGTGGCACCGCGGGCGTCATGACGAACCTCGTCCCTTCTAGCAGCAGTTTATGACTGCTATGGAGACGGGGTTTTTTGTTGGGAAAGAAACTGGGCCAGGATTCGAGGGAAGAGGAGAGGGCACATGGCAACCTATAGTCCTTCACTGGAAGAGGTGCGGGAGTTCGCGGCAACCGGAAATACGATCCCGGTGTTCCGGGAACTGCCAGCCGACCTGGAGACGCCGGTCTCGGTCTACCTGAAATTGCGCAACGGCGGCCCCTCTTTTTTGCTGGAGTCGGTTGAGAAAGGGGAGCAAGTTGGCCGGTACAGCTTCCTGGGTGTGCGTCCGCCGCTGACGCTGTGCGCACAAGGTGACCAGATGGTCATTGGCGGGTCGGACGGCGCCGAGTTGGAACGCCGGGAAGGAGACCCGTTCGAGGCCGTGCGCAGCCTTCTGGCGGAACGCTGCCCGGTCGAGGTCCCTGGCCTGCCTCGCTTTTCGGGAGGCGCAGTCGGCTATTTCGGCTACGACACTGTGCGATTCGTCGAACGCCTGCCCACCACAGCAGAAAGGAAGCTGGCCATCCCGGACATGCTGTTGCTCTTCAGCGACAACCTGGTTGTCTTCGACCATGTGCAGCACAAATTGCTGGTAATCGCCAACATGCAGACGTCCGGGAAGGGATTGGCAACAGAGGAACAGATAGAGACGGCCTACGCTGATGCGATTGCCCGCATCGATGCGATCGTCAGCGACTTGCGCCAACCTCTCACGCCGCCGGAGAATTCGCCTGTTGAGGGTGGTTCCGAGTGGCGCAGCAACTTTGCCAAAGAGGAGTACGAAGAGATTGTGCGCCAGGCAAAGGAGTATATCGCTGCCGGCGACATTTTCCAGGTGGTACCCAGTCAGCGCCTCAGCCGTTCGACTGATGCGGAGCCGTTTGCGATTTATCGCGCTCTTCGCATGTTGAACCCATCGCCCTATATGTACTTCCTGGAATTCAACGGAGTAGCCGGCTTGGAAGAGATTTCCGGGACCGCCGAGCCGTTGTGGATTATCGGATCCAGTCCGGAAATGCATGTCAGGCTCGAAGACGGTCGCGCCTTCCTGCACCCGATCGCAGGTACGCGCTGGCGCGGCGAAAACGCTGCCGAGGACGACGCTCTGGCAGAAGGGCTACTGAACGATCCGAAGGAACGGGCCGAGCACGTGATGTTGGTCGATCTGGGACGCAACGACCTTGGGCGGGTTTGTGAGTATGGCACTGTGAAAGTACCAGAAATGATGGTCATTGAACGTTACAGCCATGTTATGCATATCGTCAGCGACGTGCAGGGAAAGCTGGCGCCCGGTCACGACGCCATCAGTTTGCTGAAAGCCACGTTTCCGGCGGGTACCGTCAGTGGGGCACCGAAAGTCAGAGCGATGGAGATTATCGAGGAATTGGAGGGGCTGCGACGCGGGCTGTATGCGGGCGCGGTCGGGTACATCGACTACGATGGCACGATGGACACCTGCATCGCCATTCGCACAATCGTGATGCAGGGCAAGACCTGCTATCTGCAGGCGGGTGGCGGTGTTGTTGCCGACAGCGATCCCACCTATGAGTGGGAAGAGACGCTAAACAAGGCCAAGGCACTCTCCGCTGCGGTTCAGCGGGCCGAAGAGGGTCTGGACGATTGAGACCAGGCAGACGCCAAATTCATTTGGATTTTCCTGTAAATCCGGGAGGGGAAAATGACACAGAAGAAGCGGATTCTCACCGGCGACCGTCCAACGGGGAAATTACACGTGGGACACTATGTAGGCAGTTTACAGCACCGGCTGGCTTTCCAGGAGGAGTACGAATGCTTCTTCATCATAGCCGACCTCCACATGCTGACGACGAAGCCGTCCAAAGAGGACATAGCGCAGATCGGAGAAAACGCTCGCGAGATCGTTCTCGATCACCTCGCAATTGGAATCGACCCGTCCAAGACATCATTCTATTTGCAGTCAGCCGTGCATGAGATCTACGAGATGCACCTGATTCTCAGCGGCATGGTAACGGTCGAGCGCTTGCAACAGTTGCCCACAATCAAGGATATGGCCGCGGCAGCCGAAATGGAGCAGATGCCATACAACCTGCTAGGCTACCCTGTGCTGCAGGCGGCCGACATTCTGATGCCGCGCGCGCACATGGTTCCGGTAGGCAAGGACAATGAGTCTCACATTGAAATCAGCCGGCAGATTGCGCGGCGCTTTAACAACGCCTACTCTGAAGTCTTTCCATTGCCGGACGCATACATCGTCGGCGGCACGCTTGTAGGCACGGACGGACAAGCCAAGATGAGCAAGAGCCTGGGCAACGCAATCCTGCTCAGCGACGACTCGGCCACGGTCAGGAAGGGGGTGATGAGCATGTATACGGACCCCAACCGTATTCGCGCCGACATTCCCGGCACCGTCGAAGGCAACCCGGTCTTCAGCTATCATGACACGTTCAATCCCAATAAGGAGGAAGTGGAAGATCTGAAAAGCCGGTACCGAGAGGGCGCCGTCGGCGATGTGGAGGTGAAGACGAAACTGTACAACGCCCTGGAAAACTTTCTCGAACCGATCCGTGAACGGCGAGCTTACTACGCCGATCAGACCGGCTTCACCGACCAGCTGATCTACGAAGGCACGCAGCGTGCCCAGGAAGAGGCCCGACAGACGCTTATGGAAATGAAGAAAGCGATGGGATTGACGGGAGTGTGGAATCGGATCCGCCGCTCGAACGAGCGCCGCCAAAAGAGGCTCGCGAAGGCTTAGCCGGGAAACAGGTGAAAGGAGCGGGGCAATGATCGCCGTCATCGACAATTACGATAGCTTCACGTACAATCTGGTACAGTTTTTGGGTGAAATCGTCAATGAGACCCCTCTGCCCGGAGGGGAGGAGGACAACCGCATCCAGGTATGGCGTAACGATGCCGTTGAAATCGCGGAGCTGATCGAGAAACGGCCGAACCACATCATAATCAGCCCCGGCCCGGGCACACCGCAGCAGGACAGCGGCGTCAGCAACGACGTAATCCGTCATATGGGTGACCGGACGCCCATTCTTGGCGTCTGTCTCGGTCAACAGTGCATTGGGCACGTTCATGGCGGCAATGTCGAGCGGGCCCCGCGGTTGATGCACGGCAAAGTCAGCCCGATTCATCACAAGGGAACGACTCTCTTTCAGGGAATCCCAAGCCCGTTTACCGCCACCCGATACCATAGTCTGATCGTGGAGGAGCCCTTGCCGGCAGAACTGGAAGCCACAGCCCACACTGTCGAGGGCGAGTTGATGGGCGTCCAGCACCGGTCAAAGCCAATCTTCGGCGTGCAGTTTCACCCGGAGAGCATTCTGACGGAATACGGGCACGATCTGTTGCGAAACTTCCTTAATGTATGAGCGGCGCAGCTGGCATGGGTACATGGACACAGGCCGTCCACAACTATCTTACCGGCGCCGCCGCCAGCCGCTTTCGCAGTCAGGAGGTGGTTATCACGGATCACTGGCGGGGGCGAGACAACTTGCTCTGGCGGGTCAGATGCGGCGAACGCACCGATGCCGTGGTCAAAATGTTTACAGACGCCGGCCAGGCGCGAAGCCGGCGGCAGTTCAGCGGGCAGGAGCGGTTTGCACGTGCAGGTTTGGCACCGGAGCCGCTCTGGTATGATCGCTATCCGCACGGACTACCGCGCCAGATCCTGGTCTACCAGTGGATGGATGGTGGAGTTCTGAAGCTTGCAGAACGCTTCCACCGCACCGCCCACGCCGATGCGGCGGCCCGCGTGCATCGTGCTGACAGGGACGAAGTGCAACGATTCAGCCCGCATCCAATCAATCTGCTCACTTTCTGGCAGATTTGGCAAGCAGGGGAAAGCCCTCTGCGTGAGTGGGTATCTGCTGCTAACGCTCCACTGTTGGCCGACCAGCTCTCAAGGCTTTGGTCGGCCGCGCACGTGCTGATGGATGGCGCGCTGCCTCTGCTTGGTGAAACGCCGCCCTCACCAATCCACGGAGACTTGACGGCAGAAAATGCCCTGTTTCACAGAGGGCAGGTTCTATTGGTGGACTGGGAGTTTTTCGGGCTGGGCGACCCGGCCCAGGAGATCGCCCGCTTTCTGTTTTACGGGGGAGAGGACTGGTCTGATGAGGCCCAAAATGAGTGGCTGGATTACTACCGGGCCGGAAGTTCCGAACCTGATTTGCCGGATCGAGTCGACCTGTATTTGCGGCTGTTCAACTTTCGGGCAGTAACTTTTTTGCTGGAAGGCATTCGACAGAGGGCCGTCCCGCCACCCGCCGGCACAGATCCAGAAGCAGAGGGAGTTGAGTTACATTCTTTTCTCATCAGCGCTTTAACCGCTGCTCTGCGCCGCTCGCTAGTCATATGGGAACTATCTCCGCTGGGAAGAGGAGACTTTCAACAGTTAGCAGACGAGATCAGTTGTTTGTCAACCATCAAGTCGCGGGAAAGTTAGCTGTCGACATTTTCCGCGGATTCAATGATACAGTTCGAATAGACAGGAGAAGCAGTTATGGCGTCACTCATACATGAAGCACTGGAATCGATTCTGGCCGGTCAGGATCTTAACGCCGACGCGGCCGACGCGGCGATGACTCAGATCATGAGCGGCCAGGCGACCGATGCCCAGATCGGCGCGTTCCTGGCGGGGCTGCGTATAAAAGGAGAAAGCGTCGCTGAAATCACCGGTTGCGCCCGGGCGATGAAGCGCGTCGCAGTGCCGGTGCGGCCTGCTCTCAACGGACAGCGCCTCCTTGACACCTGCGGTACGGGCGGTGATCAAACCGGCACGTTCAACATCAGTACCACCGTTGCTTTCGTCGTCGCGGGGGCCGGCGAAAAGGTGGCAAAGCACGGCAACAGGTCTGCCAGCAGTCAGTGCGGCAGCGCTGATGTGCTTGAGGAGTTGGGCGTTCGATTGGACCTGGGTCCTGAACAGGTCGCAGAGTGCATCGAGGACGTTGGCATCGGCTTTCTGTTCGCACCGCTGTACCACCCCGCCATGAAGTACGCCATTGGCCCGCGCAGGGAGCTGGCGACGCGCACTATTTTCAACATCCTCGGTCCGCTGACAAACCCGGCATATGCCACGCACCAGGTAATCGGCGTACCCAGCATCGACTTGACAGCGCAGATGGCGGAAGTCTTGGGGGAGATGGGAAGCACTGCAGCGATTGTAGTCCATGGCACTACTGATGACGGGCGCGGCGTGGACGAGTTGATCACGAATGGAATAAATCACATCAGTCATCTGCGCGAAGGTGAAGCCAGAATAAGTGAACTTTCTGCAACTGATCTCGGTCTTTCGCCTGCATCGCTCGACGACCTGGTTGGGGGCGACGCAGGCACAAACGCCGCTATCACCCGGGGAATCCTCAATGGTGAACTGCACGGCCCCAAGCGGGATGTGGTACTATTGAACACGGCGGCGGCCTTGGCAACCGAGAACGGTGACTGGGAGGCAGGGCTGACCGCGGCGGCAGAATCGATCGACAGCGGCGCAGCGCAGGACTCGCTAACCAGATTTATCGAGAAGACGCAGAGCTTCAGCGGAAACCAATAGTAAAATGGCCAGGTTTTCTCAGTTGGAAATCAGCAAACACAAGGGACAGGTGCTTGACAGGATCATGGCCTGGAAGCGCCAGGAGGTGGCACGTCAGATGGAGGATGTGCCTCTGGCCGAACTCAAGGCCCTTGTGTCGTTAGCCGAGCCGCCTCTGGATTTCGCGGCAGCAATTACAGCCGAGCGTGGGGCAAGTCTCATCGCCGAAGTGAAGCGTGCGAGCCCCTCCAAGGGGTTGATCGCCCAGGATTGGTCACCGACTGCGATTGCTGAGACGTACGCCGCCAGTGGCGCGGCCGCGATATCCTGCCTGACCGATGCACGTTTCTTCCAGGGGAAACTAGCCTACCTGGCGGAAATCGTCGAGCACCTGCGCGCCAGGAACCTGTCTACGCCATTGCTGCGCAAAGAGTTTATCTTTCATCCCTATCAGGTTTACGAGGCGCGCGCGGCTGGGTCGGACGCACTTCTTCTGATCGTAGGCGTATTGGGCGACACCGAATTACGGGAACTCGTAAGCTTGACGAATCAGTTGGGGATGGACGCGTTGGTGGAAGTCCATGATGAGGAGGAGGTAGCGCGCGCGCTGGCGGCTGAGGCTCAAGTTATCGGGGTAAACAATCGTAACCTGAAGACGTTCGAGGTAGATATCGAAACCACCGCCCGGTTACGCAAACTGATCCCTGCCGACATAATTCTGATCGGCGAGAGCGGAATCCGAAATGCGATCGATGTGGGGCGTATGGCTGAGATGGGTTGCGATGCCATACTCGTGGGCGAAAGCTTCTGCAAGTTGCCCCAGGCGGAGCGAGGCCCTCTTGTGCGCGAATTCGTGCTCGCAGGCATGCAGTGAATTGGACAGCTCTGAAAACAAGGTTCCTATGCCCGGGTCGCCTCCAGCATGACCGGCACAGTTCTTAATGTGATAGCCGTCCTGATTGGCGGCTCAATTGGAACGGTCTTGGGAAACCGGCTGCCGGCTAGAGTTCAGGAGACGGTCCTACATGGCTTGGGGCTGATGGTACTAGCCATCGGCGTCATCATGGCTATCGGTACGGGCAACGTCCTCATTCCTCTTTTCAGCATCGTGGCAGGAGGTGTCCTGGGCGAACTGCTCCGCATTGACGACGGTCTGAACTGGCTGGGCAAGCAGGCGGAAGCGCGCTGGGGCGGTCCTCTGGGCCAAGGCAAAGTGGCCGGCTGGAGCATTACCCGAGCTTTTGTCACGTCCAGCCTGATCTTCTGTGTTGGGCCGATGACCATTCTGGGCAGCATACAGGACGGACTGCTGGGGGATTACGAGCTACTGGCGATAAAGAGCGCTCTGGACGGCTTTGCGGCCATACCCTTTGCCGCCAGCCTGGGGCCGGGTGTATTGCTCAGTGTGGGTACAGTCGCGCTGGTGCAGGGAGGGCTGTCGACACTGGCGATGGGAGTTGGAGGCGGACTCGGAGAGGTTAGCCGGGAAACGCCGTGGGTCGTCGAACTGACGGCCACCGGCGGGGTTCTTATTCTTGGAATCGGGCTGACTCTACTGGATTTGAAGAAGATCAGGATCGCCAATCTCTTGCCCAGTATCGCAATTGCACCTTTGCTGGTCTGGCTCCTAAGCATTACGGGGATTGGATTCTAACAGGAAATACGAAGACTCTACGGCTGCAAATCTGCCAGGTTGAGCATTTGGAACAATGACGCACGTAAAGATATGCGGCATCACCAGCTTTGAAGACGGACTGTGTGCTGCCAGCGCCGGCGCGGACTATCTGGGATTTATCTTTTTCAAAAAGTCTCCTCGCTACATCGTGCCGGAGGCGGCGGGAGAGATAACTTCACGGTTGACGGAGCACCTATCTGATTCGAACACGCCCCCGGTTAGCGGCGCCGAATCCGGTCAGACTCCTCGCTACATTGGTGTATTCGTGAATGAAACATTGGAAGCGGTGGAGGAGACAATCTGTCGCGCCAATCTGGACTTTGCCCAGTTGCATGGAGAGGAGACGCCTGCCATGCTGGAGGCCCTCCGAGGACGCGGCTTCAAGGCGCTGCGTCCAACCAGCGCGGCCGAAGCCGAGATTGAGGCCGAATGGTACGCAGGGCTGGGTCCCAGAAACGGTCCCCAACTCCTTGTCGATGCCTACGACCCCGACGAGTACGGCGGCACGGGAAAGCGAGCTGACTGGAACGCTGCTGCCGGTTTGGGGCGTATCTACCCTCGCCTGGTCCTGGCGGGCGGCCTGACCCCGAAAAATGTCGTCGCAGCCGTGGAGGTTGTTCGGCCTTGGGCGGTTGATGTAAGCAGCGGCGTGGAGTTCAAACCCGGACGCAAAGACCCGGACAAAGTGCGCGAATTCATAATTTCAGCCAAAGGCCGGGAGCAGCAGGCGCGGGCTTTGAACGCCGGATGAGAGATTGAAGCATGGAGATTCTGGGGGGGCCTCTGTTCGCCGTTGCCGGAGCCGGTGAGTCGCATGGGCCGGGTGTAACGACAATTGTTTTCGGCTGCCCTGCCGGTCTTCGCATTCGCCGGGAGGAAGTTCAGCGGTACCTTGACCGGCGCCGGCCGGGCAGCAACCGCCACGGGACGCCCCGGCAAGAGGCCGACAGGGTTGTACTGCTCTCCGGGCTGTACGAAGAAGGCGAGGTCGACAGCTTGTTGTCCGGGCCGGCGGTATCGATAAGCGGCGGAGCGGATTCTGCAACCGAGAGCTATGAGGTAGGCTACTCGACGGGTGAGCCGATCGCCGCGTTGGTACTCTCCACCTCTCAGCGGTCGCGTCACTATGATCAGTTCGCCGGGCCCAGGGGCGAAGTGCGGCCGGGACACACCGACCTTGTGAAGTATCACAAGTCGAAGGGCTACGTGGACATCCGCGGCGGCGGCCGTTCCAGTTACCGGTCCACCATCTCGGATGTAATCGGGGGGGCCATCGCCCGTATCTTTCTGAATGAGCAGTTCGGAACTGTGATCCTGTCTTCGATTTCACAGGTTGGACCGCTTCGCACTGATCTGAGCCTGGCGCAGCACTTTGCCAGCGTGGCGCGACAGCAGGGCTCGCAGACAGCCACACCAGGACAGGTCGCCGCGGTCGAGGACAAGCTGGACGAAGCCGAAATTCGCTCGCTGGATGCCGAATTTGCACAGGAGGCGGGTGAACTGATCAAACGCACGCGCATAGAGGGCGATTCGCTGGGCGCGGCGGTAGAGGTCGTGGCGGTCAACCCGCCGGCGCTGGTCGGCGAGCCTCTCTATCAGAGTCTCAAAGTGCGGCTGATGGGAGCGTTGGGCGGGCTGAATGCCGTGCAGTCCTGTGAAGTTGGCGACGGTGTACAGGTGATTGCCCGCAAGGGTAGTGAGAATAACGACCCCATCCGGCGCAGCGGTTACCAGGCCAACAGCCACGGCGGGCTCATTGGCGGCATGACGACCGGTTCTCCGTTGGTCTGCCGAGTCGGATTCAAGCCCACGTCAACGATTCTCAAGACACAGCACTCGGTTCGAAAGAACCTGGAGGAGTTCGACTTTGCCTTGGAAAGGGGACGCCACGACCCCTGCGTTGGCGTGCGCGCCGGCGTAACGCTGGAATCCCGTTTGGCAATTGAGTTGATGAACGCTGTGTTGATGCACCAGTCCGGCCGCGTGGACCCGCAAAACTTCAAACTATTCTGATTCGGAGTCAATAGAGTGGACAACTCCCTCGTTGCGGCAGTCGTACAATCGATGGAAAACCCCGTGGCCGACGGCTGCAACCTGACGCTTACCGGCTTTATGGGTACGGGTAAGACGACTGTAGGCCGCATTCTGGCCGAGCGCATGGGCCGACGGCTCGTCGATATGGATGAACTGATAGAGGCTGAGTTCGGGAAGCCTATAGCCCAGATATTTTCTGACGTTGGTGAGGAGCAGTTCCGTCAGGCAGAGGCGCGGCTGTGTCAGACGCTCGCCGCAGAGACAGGCCTGGTCATTGCAACCGGGGGAGGGGCCCTGGTCAGTGACGAGAATCGGCAGACCATGGAGGCCAGCGGGCCTGTCGTCTGTTTGGCCGCCGGCGCCGACACGATCCTTGAGCGGGTCGAGACCTTCGAAGATCGCCCGTTGCTGCCCGGAGATCGGGACGAAAAAAGGCGAAACATCGAGAGGCTGCTCCAGGACCGCCGCGCCGCGTACGGGCGGATCCCCCTGCGCGTGCCGACCGACGGCATCGACCCGGAAACTGTTGCGGAGCGGGTGCTCGACACGCTGGCGGGCAACAGTGAGATAGCTGGAATGACCCGCATCACCGTGCCTACGCCGGAAGGGCACTATCATATCTGCATTGGCGAAGGCATTCTGGCGCATGCAGGCCGTCTGTTGTCCAATCGAGAGGTGGCAAAGGGAAAAGCGGCGATCGTTACGAATGCAGATATCGCCAAACACTACGCCGACATCCTGAGTGAGAGTCTGCAACAGGAAGGCTATACGCCGGTCCTGTGCCTCGTTCCCGAAGGGGAGGCCTACAAGACGCTGGCGACCGTTCAAGATCTGTACGATCAGTTTGTGGCCGCAGAGCTGGACAGGAAGAGCCCCATTATCGGGCTAGGCGGCGGCGTAGTCGGCGATATGGCTGGCTTCGCGGCCGCCACATATTTGCGAGGGGCTCCTTTCGTACAGATCCCGACTTCGCTGCTGGCGATGGTCGATGCCTCGGTCGGGGGCAAGACGGCCGTGGATTTGCCACAGGGCAAGAACCTTGTGGGCGCGTTCAAGCAGCCCGAGTTAGTGATAATCGATCCGGAAGTGCTCGCAGAACTTCCGGCAGCCGAGTTTCGTTCAGGGCTGGCGGAGACGGTCAAGCACGGCATCCTGGGCGCGCCTGATCTTTTCCGCCAGTTGGAAGGCGAAGGGCCGGCAAACCTGACACAGATGATAGCCGATGCAGTGCGGGTTAAGGTGGATGTGGTGATCGAAGATCCGTTTGAGAGAGGGCGGAGGGCGACGCTCAACCTTGGACACACCTTTGGCCATGCCATCGAACAGGTAAGCGGCTATTCGCTGCGGCACGGAGAGGCGGTAGCCATCGGTACTGTGGCCGCCGCACGCATGGCAGTGGCGCTGAACCGCTGCGATGCCCAGACTGCGAGCCGCATCGAGACCTGTCTGGGCAGGCTGGAGCTGCCTACGCAGGCCAGCGGTCTCAACTTGGATGAAGTGTACGCAATGATGTTCAAAGACAAGAAGCGGAGCGGGAGGCTGTTGAGATTCATCATTCCCCAGGCAATTGGAGATGTGGTAATCATCGACGATCCGGGCGAGCAGGTTGTACTCGATGCCCTGGCCTCCGTATTGACGTGAGAATCTCATGGCTGAAATTCTGGTGTTACATGGCCCCAATCTGAATCTGCTGGGAACGCGCGAACGGTCGATTTACGGAAACGTTACCCTGGAAACAATAGACCGGGAGCTTGTCGCAGCCGCCGGCACAGACAACGAGATCCGTACCTTTCAGAGCAACTCCGAAGGCTCGCTGATCGATGAGATTCACACGGCGCGATCCTGGGCCGACGGACTGTTGATGAATCCCGGCGCGTTCACCCATTATTCGTACGCCATTCGCGACGCGGTGGCGGGGGTAGCCTTGCCTACGGTCGAAGTCCACTTGAGCAACGTCCACAGCCGCGAGGAGTTCCGACATCGTTCCGTAATTGCACCGGTCTGCGTTGGACAGATCAGCGGTTTCGGCTGGCGAAGTTATCTGCTTGGATTGCAGGGGCTCCTGTCAATCATTGCCGAAACTCGGTCTGAGTGAATCGGACGGTGCAGTCCTCCAGTCCAGAATCGATACGATTTCGACAAGGCTCAAAACCGACCTGACCCGTTGCACGCGACCCTCCCGCACTCTACTTTCTTTTGTTGCAGATGACCCAGTTTCGTTGGCGCCTATTCTGGACGCTCTCAATACTTATGGTGCTGATGCTGATGGCTGTGCTGGTGATGGCCTCCCGGCAGACAGAAGCCACGACAGCACTGCTCACCTCCGCCATCCGCACGGACCTTGATCCATTGGTTGAGACTTTGCCAGCGGCAGCACCAATTGCTGTAGCCTTCGCAGACTCACCAGCAAATCCGCAGTCTCGCATAGCAGTCCTCGTTGGTACGGTCAAGCTATGGCACAGCTGGGCAGGCAAGGACGGCGATGCTCTTACAGCCATAGTAGAACGTTTCCACCAGACCAATTCGAATGTACGGGTGGAGACAGAATTTGTGGAATACGGTGAATTGGCCCGGTCCTATGCAGAAGCCGTCAAGAACGGAGAAGGCCCCGACCTGATTCTGGCGCCGAATTGGTGGATTCGGGAATTGGCGGCCTCAAAGGTGCTTCTGCCGATTGGGAATCAAATAACTGCGCAGGAGCGTGCGCAGTTCATCCCGGCAACCATAGACAATCTTGTTTGGGAAGGCACTTTGTACGGACTGCCGACAGACTACGAGCTTGTGGCGCTCTATTTCAACCGGCGGTTGCTGAATGAAACTAAGCTGCCAAGCACAGTGGATGACTTAATCCAACTAGCCGAGGAGTCGCCTTCGCAGGGTGCTGGAATATACGCGAGTTTCTATCACCTGGCATGGGGCATCGCGGCTTACGGAGGGCAGCTGTTCGACGAGGACGGGCGTGTTGTTCTTGAACAGACACCGGCAGCGGCTGACTTTCTGACGCGGCTTCAAAGGGCCGACAGCACTCCGGGGATCTTTGTTTCTCTCGACTATGGCATGCTGATGGACCGCTTCAAAAGGGAAGAGTTCGCGCTATTTGTCGACGGCCCGTGGAGCGTCGGCGAACTGCGCCAGAGGTTTGGGGAAGACTTGGGCGTGACCACATTGCCAGCCGGTCTTTCAGGGCCAGCCCGCCCCTGGTTAAGCGCAGACGGCGTTTTTCTCAACCCGACCACGCCCGTCGAACAGCGGGACCTCGCACTGACGTTTGCCAGGCACATGACAAACGCGGAGAGCGCATCAACTGTTGCACGCATTGCAGGCCGCCTTCCGGCACACAGGGACGCGGACTTGAGTGGCGACCCATTACTGGTCGGCTTCGCAGAACAGGCAGGCTATGCCGTTACTCAACCCCACTATCCGGAGTTAGATGAAGTTTGGGGCTATGCCAACGACATGATCACGCAGGTCCTGCGCGGGACGGCAACGCCGGAGGAGGCAGTGCTCGAGGCGTCGACACTCATTAATGAAGCAAACGGGAAATAAACCGGTTTGTCATGGGAACGGTTGCATGGCCGATACCAGCTGACAGGAGAGACAGTCGCCGGGAGCGACTATCGCAGGAATTCGCCATGAGATAGCGACTGTGTCCTGAAATGCCGCCGACGGCCTCCCGCCAATCTTCAGATAAAGTCCAATTCCCACGGCGTACATGACAGTCTGGCTTTCCCAAAACGTAGCATTGCAATCGCCCAAGGATCACATATGGGCCGACTTTCTTTGGAAACCCGCCCCCAAAGTATTGTTGCAGGACTATACGACAGGCTCCCCTTCCCCAATATTGGACCCATGCAGGAAATCGCGCTTGACCTGGGAATTACTGCCCACGAAGGCGATGTGCAACTGCAAGGGTTGGTCTTTCAAGGTTTTGACGGACACCAGTTGCTGTTTGAGCAGCGTTGGTCAGCGGTCACAGTCCGGCAACGCACGGGAGAAGAGGACCTGACGATCTCTGCAAACACCGGTTTGGCCGTTCGCAGCCTGCAGTTCCTTCTGCATGCGTATCAGCGCCTCACGCATGTCGAAATAACTGCAGTCGGCAGAGCGCCGGTAGCGGCAGAAGCGGCCGATGCTGGACAGCAGATTCAAGCACACTGCCAGACCCCTGTTACCTACCATGAGCAGCTGACCGATTTCTATTTCCCGCTGGCAGGGGCGTGGTGGGCAGTTCAGGCCGGTGATTGGAGCGACCTCCACAAAACGGAGGTCTACAGTCAGCCCTTCGCGTTGGACTTCGTCAAGTTGGGACCGGAGGGGCGCACACATCAGGGCAACGGCCGTGTTCTTTCCGATCATAACAGCTGGCATCAGCCGGTATTTGCGGCGGCGGGGGGTAAGGTGGCGTACGCGTGCTTCGATATGCCGGATATGGCCCCCGGCGCGATCCCTGACCAGGCTGTCATGCGGGGCGATATGCGGCGTCTGTTGGGTAACGCGGTTGCGATCAGCCACGCCAACGGGGAGTTCAGCTACTACGCACACCTTCAACAGGCCAGCTTACAGGTCAACGAGGGAGAATTGGTCCGG
The DNA here is from genome assembly GCA_009840225.1 of Caldilineaceae bacterium SB0662_bin_25. Classification (GTDB taxonomy): domain Bacteria; phylum Chloroflexota; class Anaerolineae; order Caldilineales; family Caldilineaceae; genus Bin5. Next base: position 23,356 of record VXOE01000017.1, read on the forward strand.
AGGGGCACCCTTCTGGGAAGGGTGGGCAACAGCGGAAATTCGCCGGGGCCGCACCTGCACTTTCATGTAATGAACGGGCCCAACCTTTTCATCGATCAAGGCTTGCCGGTCCTTTTCAGTCACTTTGAGGCCGGTGGGCAGTACTATCCTGAACCGACGACGATTCCTACTCGAATGATTGTTATAGGGCCGGAAAGGACGTGAAGTCACCAGCAAGGAACGAAAGGGCAGTCTCCGGCCTATCTCCCAGCTACCACAATGGCACTCACATGAAATGAATGACGATTCTTCGAATGGCAATGGGCCCGGCGAAGTGCAGCTCTGCTACCGCTTGGACGATGAACTGTACGATGAAATGGTTGACACCGTTGCCGGCGAGAGAGTGATTGGCTTGGCACTGTGGGAGGAATCGGTCAGCGATGAAGGAAGCGAGCGACCCGCGCCGGGCCAGCGTGTTCTGTTTGACCTCGACCTCTATCTGGAAAACAGACTGTTGCTGGCACTGTATGGTACAGCACTATATAGCAATCCCGAAAGCAGTCCTTTGCGCGGCTGGCAACAGGCTGGTAAAATAGTGCAAACTTTGATCAATAATGGCATCTGGTTGGACGAGATAGCGGCAACTGAAGAGGATGAGTTGGTGTTAATCCTCAGCCGCAATCACGTGCCGTTGTTGTATCTGAATGTGAGTGGCTGGACTGTCGAGGAGTGGGAGACTTTGCCCGACGGGCAGTAACTTCGCCAGGGAGTTTAGCTACTGTTCTGATTCCGCTCTTGGCGGGATTTGATGATTCGCACTTACATCAGCGCCCCTCCTCCTTAGCTGGTAGAGGCGTTGTAGAGGATGAGCCGTTACGACCCGACCGGGGAGGATTCACGATGACAATTCTAACTGCCACAAGCGCCGCCCAGACAAGTACAGAACGCTGGAAGGCGTCGCTTTACGCTGCCCTGGCCGCGGCGGTAGTGTCACTCCTGATGGTTCTGCTTAAGGGCGTACCGGTCCTTGGGCCCATACTGGGTATCGTGATCGGAGCCGCTCCCATTGCCGGTTACGACTTTGCCCGGGGTGCTCTTGGCCAGAGCTGGCGACCCGTCATCGGCGGTTTGATCGGCAATGTTTTCTTCGTCATTGGTATCGCACTTCCCGGGGTCTTCACGGAAGACTTTGGTTTTGTCGTCACAGGGATTCCTATTAGCCTCCTTACAGCGATCTTGTGGCCGATTGTAGTCGGCGCGATGAGCCCGAATCAGTCAATCTGGAAGCTTCTCCTCGCCAGCATAATCGGTCTCGTTCTTGGCTATGTCGTTGCTTTCTTCGCCGCCGGGCAGGATCCGACCAGTTGGCCTGGTCTGGCGTCTATTCTGTTCTGGGCCGTATGGGGCGGAACGGTAGGCGCGGCGTTGAGCGCTTGGAGCAAGTAGAGAACGATACGAAACACAGAACGCGCCGTACGTTATATGAAATGAGAGACCTTGCTCAGCGGGCGGAGTTCAGCGCCCGCTGATTCAATTCCGGACAATTTAACGAAGTCAGAGTATATCTGCTACGGCGCTGAATGCGGTAACAAGCGTTCAGACTGGCTCGGCTCATGTATCGCGACGCAACTACGCTGGAAGAAATCTATCGGCTGGCATTGCCGCAAGGATCGCGGATACTGTATGGGGAAGAGCTGCTGAACCGGCCAGTAAGTTGGGCCTGCAGCCTGCGTCCTAGTCCTCCGGCTTTCCCCAACCTCGAAGGCGAAGAGTTGGCGTTGATTGACGTCAACGACCTGCGCCAGTTCAACCCTCAGATGCGCTTGGACCGGGTCGTAAACAGCTTGCACCAGGCGAGCATCTCCGCGATTGGCGTAATTGGAGACGTACCGCAAGAAGCTGTCGCCACCGCCGAGAAGAACCAGACACCTCTTATCGCCCTCCCGGATTCCGAAACCCTCCTTTCAGTCGAACGGACTGTGATCCGTCTCATCGTAGACCGCGGCGGATACCTTGCCGCCAAGGCGGCAGACTTGCAGCGAGAACTTACGCAGATCGAACTGGATGGCGGCGGTATGGAGATGATGGCGGAGCTTCTGGCAAACTTCTCGGAACAGCCAGTCCTCTTTCTGAAAGATGAGGGAACGCCAATTGCTGTTGCCGGTCTTGAGGAGTTGACCGAACAGCACATACGACGTGTGTTTGCATCTCTACCCAGTCACACGACATTACGAAGCTGGCTGGCCGCCACGTTCGGCGCAGACTCGTCCGAAAACTCAGAGCTAACCGGTATTCTCCCGATAGACAGCAAGAATCATTACCGCGAGACGGTTGTCAGTCCAGTAATCGTCGGCGAACGAGTTGAAGGGTATTGCCTCCTGCTACGGTCGAATTCAGGTATTTCCAAGGATATCTCGACGGTAGAAAGACTCGCTGTACTACAAGGAGCCGGCGCGGCAGCCCTGGCCTGGAGCCGCGAGCAAGCTGTAGGGGCAGTCGAAGAAAGGATGCGGGCCGTCTTTTTGGACGAGTTGCTCGCAACCGAAATAGCCGACGAGGAGGCGTGGATTCAGCGGGGACGCTCGCTTGGCTTCGACCTGACCATACCCCACACCGCCTGGCTGATTCAGGCTGAGGGTATCCAGGATTGGCCGAACGCGCTGCGCCAGTACCTTACCGCGAAGCAGAAACCGGTGCTGCTATCTGTCCGCGCTGAAGTGGCACTGCTGTTCTGGCCGTGCGACAATCCCAAGAGTGGGCGGGAATTCAAATCGGTTGCCAGCAGCCTGGTAGAGCACTTCACAGCGACTTTCCAGAAGGCTTCACTTGTGGTCGGAATCGGCCGCCCGGCGGCTTCGGTGCGGGAATGGCTGCGAAGCCTGGAGCAGGCGCGTGAGAGCTGGCGAATGGGTAGTTCCTGGCAGGCCTCGCCGGTAACCTACTTCGGAGACCTGGGGCTATATCAACTGCTGACCGGGCTTGGCGGAAGCGGGGAGGCGAACCGATTCTTCCGCAAAACTGTGGAGCCGCTGATCTCGCATGATGAAGAGCAGAATGCCGAGTTGGTTGAGACGCTGGAGGCCTTTTTTGCCTGCCACGGCAATCTCAGCCAGACCGCGGCCTCGCTGCATATTCATCGCAACACACTAACCTACCGCCTGCAGCGCATCGCCGGCATCACCAGGATGGACCTGAATGATGCCGATGCGCGTTTTTCACTCCAACTCGGGCTCAAGCTGCGCCCAGTAATTCACAACCGAATGCACTAAGCAACGGGCGGTACTGCTCTTTCCTCCTCTTACCCGTCCGCCCCTCTGTGGCTGCCGGCCGCCAACTCCTCCGCCAGAGTACGTACGGCGTCGACGCCCGCGTCCGCGCCGGCGGCTTTCACCAACGCCGAACCGACGACTACTCCCTCGACGATCTCGGACACCCTCGCGGCCTGCGGGCCGGTACTGATCCCGAAGCCGACCGCCAAGGGCAAGTCGGTGTGACGACGCACGCGTTCAACGAAGGCAGGCAGATAAGGCGGCAGCTCTTCGCGAGCGCCGGTGATTCCGGTTACGCTCACGAGATAGATGAAACCTGTGGAATGCCTGGCAACCGACTTTATGCGTTCTTCGGTGCTGGTGGGGGCAAGCATGTAAATAGTGGCCAATCCGACAGCACGACAGGCAGGCTCCAGTAGCTCCGACTCTCCCGGCGGCAGATCGGGGACGATCAGCCCGTCGATACCTGCACTGGCCGCGGCATTTGCGAAGCGCTCTTCCCCGAAAGCAAGAATTGGATTGTAGTAACTCATGGCGCAAAAGGGCGTGTCTACGCCCTGGTCGCGCAGCTCGCGCGCCATTTTGAGGCAGTCGGCAACGGAAGTGCCGCCAACGAGCGCCGCATAGGTGGCCGTCTGAATCGTGGGTCCGTCGGCCAGGGGGTCGCTGTGAGGTATGCCAAATTCGACGATGTCTGCGCCGGCTCTCGCCAGGGCAGCGACTACCTCCAGAGACTGCTGCCGGGTGGGATAGCCCATTGCATGGTAAGGCATGAATGCAGCGGCGCCAGTCGTTTTCAGTTCGCGAAATACCTGCTCGATCCGTTCGACTCCCCTCATCTTTCACCTCTCGCCCCATGCTTGCCCATCTATTTGGCTCCTCCGATTGTCTGCATGACCGTACCCAGATCCTTGTCGCCGCGTCCGCTGAGATTAACCAAGATCACCTGGTCCCGCGCCATCTGTGGAGCAAGCTCCAACACATAGCCGATGGCATGTGCACTTTCCAACGCAGGGATAATCCCCTCCAGTTCGCACAGTGCACTAAACCCCTTGAGAGTCTGTGTATCTGTGCAGTAGGTGTATTCGGAGCGTCCAACGTCTCGAAGCCAGGCATGTTCAGGGCCCACACTGGCATAATCCAAGCCGGCGGAAATCGAATGGGTCAGGGCGATTTGCCCGTCACCGTCCTGCAGCACGAAGCTCTTGGTACCCTGCAGGACGCCGAGCCGGCCCCGTTCCGGGTCGGCGAAACGAGCGGCATGGGCGCCGTCTTCGATGCCGTGCCCGCCTGCCTCGACGCCGATGAGTCGAACGCTTTCCTCTTCGAGGAATGGATGGAAGATGCCGATGGCGTTACTGCCGCCGCCGACGCAAGCCACAATTACGTCAGGCAGCCGGCCCGGGCCGCCTTCAGCGGGATCCTGCATCTGGCTGTGGGCCTCGCTGCCGATGATCGATTGGAAGTCCCGTACCATGGCAGGATAGGGATGGGGGCCAAGTGCGCTGCCCAGCAGGTAGTGGGTGGTATCTACATTTGTGACCCAGTCGCGAATGGCCTCATTGATGGCGTCTTTGAGCGTCTGTGAGCCGCTGTCGACTGCGCGCACCTCGGTACCGAGGAGCTGCATGCGAAAGACATTCGGCTTCTGACGTTCCATGTCCACCGTGCCCATATAGACGATGCACTCGATTCCCAGCAGCGCAGACGCCGTGGCGGTGGCGACGCCGTGCTGACCGGCGCCGGTTTCGGCCACGATGCGCGTCTTGCCCATCTTGCGTTTCATCAACAGGGCCTGACCCAGGGCATTATTGATCTTGTGGGCACCGGAGTGGGCGAGGTCTTCCCGCTTCAGATAGATTTGGGCGCCGCCTAACTCTTCGCTCAGGCGGCGGGCATAGGTCAGTGGGGTCGGACGTCCAACGTACGTGTGCTGAAGATGGGCCAGTTCAGCCATAAACTCCTGGTCAATGCGGGCGTTCAGGTAAGCTTCTTCCAGTTCGTCCAGCGCCGGCATAAGCGTCTCTGGCACGTACTTGCCTCCATACGGACCGAAACGCCCCGTCTCGTCCGGAACGGCGCCGTAGTTAACAGGTGTCGATGTTTTTGAAAGAGTCATCAGTACCTCGCATTCGGTGTGGCGACGGTTGCCCATCAGTCCGTCATCTGCGCTCGAATATGATATTCGTTGCCTGCTGCATAACATCCACCGGCGCGGTTTCGCCGGTCCATTTTTCCCAGGCGATAGCGCCCTGGTAAACCAGCATGCCCAGGCCTCCTATGGCTGTAGCCCCGTCGGTAGAGGCCAGTTGCAGCAGTCGGGTCATGGCCGGATTGTAGACAAGGTCGTAGACGATTTGATCTTCACGGAATTCAACATTTTCCTCCCAAGGGAGCCCTTCGATGCGCGGCTCCATACCTAACGAGGTACAGTTAACGATCAGGTTCGCATCCTGGGCGCTGCCTGTCACATCGTCGGGAAAGGCGGCGCTGTCGACTCTGATTTCCGGGAAGTAAGACTGCATCGTTGCCGCCAGATCGACGGCCTTCTCAACGGTGCGGTTGAGAATCATCACACTTTCCACTCCGGCCTCTGCAAGTCCATATACGACTGCCCTCGAGGAGCCGCCCGCCCCGATCACCAAGGCCCGCCTGCCTTCCGGCTCAACATTGTGAGCTTTCAGATCGGCAATGAATCCTGCGCCATCTGTGTTGTCTCCAGTGAGCTGGCCATCCTTTTCGACGACTATTGTATTGACGGCGCCTATGGCTTCTGCCGCGGGTGTCCAGTGTTGCAGGTGGGGCATGACCGCCTGCTTGTGTGGAACGGTCACGTTGACACCCCTCAATCCCAGTGCGGGCAAGGCGGCAACAGCCTCGGATACTCGTTCGGGCGGCACTGCGAAGGCCAGGTAACGCCAGTTCATTTGGCGTGCTACGAACGCGGCATTGTGCATCTGCGGGCTGATGGAATGAGTGACCGGCCAGCCGAACAGCCCAACGAGCGTTGTCGCGGCATTGATGTCGGTCGGAAATATATCCGAATCAGTCCCATCCGAAGGGACGGAGGCCGATTCATTCTGCAGTGGTTTACTCATCGTCGCTTGCCCACTCCAGTTCTTGCACGTTTACGTTGAGCGCGCGCAACGTAGATTCGAAACCGGGAAAACTGTCGGCGGTAACGTGCGCGTTACGGATGGTGGTCTCCCCGTCGGCAATCACGGCGGCCACGGCCAATGCCATCGCCAGCCTGTGATCGCGGTGGCTATCCACGGTTGTGCCCTTGAGCGGCGTCGGTCCGTCCACGATAAAGCCGTCGGCGGTCTCCTGAATCCGAGCACCCATCTTTTTGAGTTCTGAGACGGTCGTGGCGATTCGATCGGTCTCCTTTACGCGCAGTTCCTGGGCGTCGCGCACAACGGTGCGCCCTTCGGCCTGTGTCGCGGCAACGGCCAGGACCGGCAACTCGTCGATCATGGTGACGATCTGTGCGCCGCCGAGTTCCAAGCCCCGGAGCCCGCCGCCGCTGACGATCAGATCTGCCACGGGCTCACCACCCTGAAATGGCCGTTCTCTGCGCCGAATCCTAGCCCCCATCTCTGAAAGAGCATCGACGATCCCTGTACGGGTCGCATTGACCCCCACATCGACAATCGTCAGGTTACTGTCCGGCAACGCGGACGCGCCAACCAACAGGAATGCGGCCGAGGAGATATCGCCGGGAACGAGGATGTTCAGAGGGTTGAGCGGCGAGTGGGGACGCTCGCTATGCGTCGTGTTGCCTAGTGCCGTGACCGGGGCGCCCATCGATTTCAACATGCGTTCGGTATGGTCACGTGCGGGTCCGGGCTGGTGAACGACTGTCAGGCCGTGGGCGTAGAGGCCTGCCAACAGGAGACAGCTCTTGACTTGGGCGCTGGCGACCGGCATATCGTATTCGATAGCGGAGAGGCGGGAGGGAATGATTGTAAGAGGCGCGAACCTGCCATTTTGGCGTCCGAAAATCTGGGCGCCCATCGAGCGCAAAGGGTCGACAATCCGGGCCATAGGACGCCCGCGAATCTGAGCCGTCCCGCTGAGTACGCTAACGAACACCTGTCCAGCCAACAGCCCGGATAGCAGTCGCATCGTCGTACCACTGTTATCGCAGTCGAGCACGTCATTGGGCTCTTTCAAGCCATCAAGCCCGACGCCGTGAACCTCGAGGCGCGTGCGACTGATTTCATCGATGCGCACGCCCATCGCCCGCATGATGTTCATTGTGGCCCGACAGTCGTGACCGTCGAGAAAGTTACGAATGTGCGTGGATCCTTCGGCAATAGATCCGAAGATCACCGCCCGATGGCTGATGGACTTATCCCCAGGGACCCCGCACCGACCGACGAGGGGACCTTCACTGCTGATTTTGAGTATGTCTGCCATTGGAGGTTTGGGTTGAATTGGGACGTACAGGCCAATGTGTGTTCAATATGGGTTTCTGCTTCCGATTTATTGGGGGCTTCGAATCGGGTAGCCTTTCTGCGTCGACAGGCGAGGGCTCATGTCAGCCCAGCGCCGGCGTGGCTAACGGACCTTTCTTTTGCCGCCATGCTGCACGCGTAGCCTGCGAACAGGAGAGCTTACTCTGCAGAGTATCTTCATCGTTATCAGCGAGAAGCGTTCGCAGTTCCTGAAGATGCACACCCAGGGTGTCCAACTGTTCCAAGACCGCTTCCCGATTGGTCACCAGAATGTCCAGGAACATCTGCGTATCGCTAGCTGCCACCCGACTGGTGTCGCGAAACCCGCCTGCTGCCAGCTCCCAGACGGCGGGGTCTTCGTCCCCACAGTCACTGACTGTGTGCACCAAGGCGCTCGCCAGTAGAAAGGGCAGATGGCTTATGGCAGCAACGAGCTGGTCGTGGCGGTCCGGCTGCATAGTTATAGGGAAGGCCCCGATTGCCTCCGCCAGTTCGGAGGCCAGCTCAATTGTTTCCGTCGACGTGCGGGGCAGGGGCGTGAGCACCCACGGCGCGCCCTCGTAGAGACCACTTTCTGCGGAGGCGTATCCGGCAGTCTCTTTGCCGGTCATGGGATGGCCGCCAATTGGCTGAACACGGGGAGGCAACTGGTCCATGGCCGCGCAGATTTCGGCTTTGGTGCTTCCCATATCCATAACAATGGTACCCGGCCACAGGATTGGCCCGAGCGTCTCCAGCATCTTGACGACAGCGCGAACAGGCGTGGACAAGATGACAATATCGGCCCCGGCAACTCCGGAGCTGAGATCTGTTGTCGCCAAGTCGACAGAGTTTTCGTGAAAGGCGCGCAGGATTGTGCCGAAATTGCGGGTAACGCCCCTCACTTCACGGCACAGGTTGCGTTGTTTCAGATCGATACACAGGCTTGCGCCCATCAGGCCAAGCCCGATGACTGTTACACTACACTCGGAAAGGGATTTCATGTATAGACTGTCGTTGCTTAGTTCCCGCTCCTGTTATTCCGGTTAGAGCGGTCAGGTGAACTGCCGCCTCGCGTCCAGGTTCAGGAAATCAGAGTTGACGTCCAACGGCACTGGCAACAGATTTCAGTTCCTGCATCAGTGAGCCGAAGTGCTCGAAAGTCAGACTTTGGGCGCCGTCGCTCCAAGCCTTTGACGGGTCTGGATGTACTTCGATCATCAGTGCGTCTGCACCTGCGGCAACCGCGGCCTTCGCAATGGGGGCAACGTACTCCCACTGGCCCGTACCGTGTGCCGGGTCGGCCACGACAGGCAGGTGAGTCAACTGCTTCAACACGGGGATGGCATTGATGTCAAAAGTGTTGCGGGTGGCAGTCTCGTAAGTCCGGATCCCGCGCTCACAGACCATCACCTGCATGTTTCCGTTGCTCAGAATGTATTCGGCCCCCATCAGCAACTCTTGAATCGTGCCGCTGATGCCCCGCTTCAGGAAGACCGGTTTGGTCGTCTTGCCCACGGCCTTCAGGAGCGGGTAATTCTGGTTGTTGCGGGCGCCGATCTGAAAGATGTCAGTGTAGTCGCCAACCAGTTCGATATCCTCGGAACTCATCACCTCGGTGATGATCGGGAGACCGGTCTGCTCTCTGGCCTCAGCCAGGTATTTGAGGCCCTCTTCGCCCAGGCCCTGGAAGCTGTACGGGCTACTGCGCGGTTTGAATGCGCCACCGCGGAGAACTGAGCCGCCGGCTTCTTTGACAGCGTGCGCCGTCTCCAGGATTTGCTCGCGGCTTTCCACACTGCAAGGACCGGCCATTACCACGACTTTCTCACCGCCGATGTCTGTGCCATTGACGGGAATGGTAGTCGACGACTGAACGAAGTCACGACTGGCGTACTTGTAGGGCTGCATAATACGGACTGTTTTTTCCACTCCCTCAAGGACTTCGAATGTGTCCTGTTGGATCAGATAGTCGTCGGCGCCTATGATGCCAACAATTGTGCGGGCTTCTCCGCGGCTCAGATGCACCTTGTAGCCGAGCTCTTCTACGCGCTTGACGACTTCCTCTACTTGCTCCTGCGAGGCTCCTTGCCTCATTACAACAATCATGGACAGATCCTTTCCCGTTATGGTTGCGTGGCTCAAATGTCGATTTGGACTGCGTACTGCGATAGATTGGGCCTATTTCCCTCCAAGGACCGTTCAGGCCAACACGGCGCCAGTCTCCATTTCAACTGAATTTCGCACACCCTTGTCGGCGGTTGCAGCGGGGTGATCCGTTTCCGTTGGCGTTGCAATCGAGCGGCCCACGGCCTCTGCGACCTTCGTTAAAGAGCACATCAGATCGGCGAACCGCTCCGGTTTGAGACTCTGGTCCCCGTCACTCAAGGCTGACTCCGGGTCTGGGTGGACCTCCAGAATTAGCGCGTCGGCCCCAGCCGCTACTGCAGCTAGCGACATGGGCGACACCAGTTCCCAGTCGCCCGTGCCGTGCGCCGGGTCGGCGACCACTGGCAGGTGTGAGGCCCGCTTGAGAACGGGAATTGCGTTGAGATCGAAGGTATTGCGGGTGGCAGTTTCGTAGGTACGGATACCGCGCTCGCACAGCATCACCTGCATGTTTCCGTTGCTCAGGATGTACTCGGCGCACATCAGCAGTTCCTGGATTTCGCCGCTGAGGCCGCGCTTGAGCATGACCGGTTTACGAGTTTTGCCGACTGCCTGGAGAAGTGCGTAATTCTGCATATTGCGGGCGCCGATCTGGAGGATATCCACATACTCGGCCACCAGGTCGATCGTCTCAACAGTCATCACTTCGGAGATGACCGGCAGGCCTGTTATCTCCCTGGCCTCGGCCAGGTACTTCAGCCCCTCCTCGCCAAGCCCCTGGAAGCTGTACGGGCTGGTGCGCGGCTTGAAAGCACCGCCTCGCAGTACACTGGCGCCGGCATCTTTGACGGCGATGGCGGTCTGAATAATTTGATCCCTGCTCTCGACGCTGCAGGGCCCGGCCATGACGACAACCTGCTCGCCCCCAAAACTGACGCCGTTCACGTTTACGATGGTACGCTCAGGGTGTGTAGCTCTGCTTGCAAGCTTGTACGGGTCCTGGATGCGCACAGTCTTTTGGACGCCCGACATCGCATCAAAGGTCGCCCTTTGCATCAGGGTCAAGTCGCCGAGAAGGGCGATGACGGTATGACTTTCGCCACATATTGGCTGAGTTTGAGCGCCCATCGAGGCAGCGCGCTTGATTACGTTTTCGATCTCGGTATCAGAGGCCTGTGGTTTCATTACGACTACCATTTATCTCTCCTGTATCTTGAATTCTTATTCGGAGGATTTGACACTTTCAGTGTCAAGAGCGCATTCGCTACCCTTTGCCGGAGATTCGAGTCCTTGGAGTTCTAAATCTGCAACGTAGCCTCTTGTGCAAACTCTTCAGGGGTAGGTTGCACGGCAGCGGGGTAACTGCCCAGCATTTTGACAAAGGCGGCCCTGTTGAGCAGCCCCAAGACGGCAGCACTGCAGTCAGGCTCCTGCCAGTGGCCCTCAAAGTCCAGATAGAACACATATTGCCAGGGCCGGTTGCGGCGCGGGCGGCTCTCCAGTTTGACAAGATTGATGTTGCGTTCGGCGAACTCACCGAGACAGGCGTAAAGTGCACCCGGGCTGTGTGGCGTGGCAAAGACGAGGGAAGTTTTGGCGTTTGACGACTGCTGGGCGTCGCCTTTGCCGATGACAAAAAAGCGCGTGAAGTTGAAGTGCAGGTCCTCGATGCCCTGTTGGACCATCTCCAAGCCATAGATTTCAGCTGCCAGCGCGCTTGCTATGACGCCCACCTTCGGCTCGGGATGCTCTGCCAGTTCCTTGGCGCTGCCGGCCGTGTCATACCAAGGTATGGCCGTGTAGCCGTGGCGGTTGAGAAAGCTTTCGCACTGTGCCAGGGCCTGCGGATGGCTGCGCACTTGCTCAATGTGGTCACCATTGCCCGGCAAAGTCAGTAGATTGTGACGCACACGCAGCAGGATTTCTCCCTGTACGCGAAAATCATGATCAAGTAAGAGGTCATAGGCTTTATTGATGCTGCCGGCGAGCGAGTTTTCCACAGGCACTACGCCCACAGTAGAGCGGTCATCATCCAACGAAGCGAATATATCCTCGAATGTCCTGATGGGCAGAGTATCGACCTCCGCACCGAACTGCTGGCGGATAGCCTCTTCAGAATAGGCGCCGTGCTCTCCCTGAAAAGCTACTACTGTCATCGGATTGCTCCATGGTTGCCTGACGTCAAAATTGAGCGTCTTCCTGGTCCAAGTCTCCAATTGGGCGCCGTCAAGACCAGTTCTCCAACTGCTCATCAATCCACTGATTCAGTTCGTCCAAGTCAATTTCGGATGCCAACCTCTTGTCAGGGCGCAGAGCCACAGCCTCCTTAAGATAGACATGCTGGATTTCCTTCTGCGGCGTATCGGTATTCCAGTTGATCAGAACGCGAATACAACGTGGAACAGTGTCTGCAACACGCATTTCATGGCCGCAAAGCATGGGCACATCCATCCAACCCAACTGTCGGGCGGCCAGCGCAGGGAATTGACTGACCACATCGAAAGTTGTCGTAAAGATTGCACTGGCCACGTCTTCAGACTGGATATTGTTAAGACGAATCATAAATGCCAACAGTTCTCTGGTTGCCCGCAAAATAGATTCGGGCGTGTCCTCTTCAATAGTTGTTGCGCCCCGCACACCTCGACAGACCACGGCATTCTCCATTTTTTCGCTGCGTCGTGCACACGTTGGAGGATACGGTACCTAACGACTTAATTTTTTCTGATACCTCGTTGCGCGTGGCAAGTATGCGCACGTGCTGCGGGCAAAATTGCTTTCGGGCCAACAAAAAAAGCGTGGAGTTCGTCTCCACGCTTTGAGTGTCTTTACGTTGACTGCCCTTACACAGCCCAACGCTCCTCAACCAGCGGAGACGGTTGGTTCACGCCAAAATAATAACCAAACCAAAAGTTGCCAAAAGAAAACCCGCGCCACTCATGGCGCAGGTTGCTGGACAACAGGATTTCCGCGGCCGACGGGCCATCCAAGAGGTTGATTGGCAGAAGAGAGTCGTCTTCGCTACGAATCAGATCGGCGATTGTCACTGGTGCTTCGCTTCGTTCGGTAGTCACTCTGTCAAATCGTCCTATTGGCAGGGCGGCTGGGGTTTCTTCAGGACATTGAGGGAGAGATTACCACAGGGCAAAACAGATGTCAATTCCGTTGCCGCGAAATTCAAGAATAAGAAAAGCAAGTCCCTCCTCACCCTTTTTGGAGGAGATGCCGGGCAAGGTCTCATGGCAGTATGAGGAATCCAGCAAGACGGCACTTAGTCCCTCCGCAGGCAAAGGAGCGACTCCATCGGAGGCCATAAAAGCGGTTGAGCAGCATCCAGGCAGGACCCAGCCGGTTGGTCGTCGCGTCGATTGGCCAACTGTCATTGTTCGAAAGAGGAGGGACGGCGAGAAGTGTCCGTGAGGATTTTCTCCTAGCACCGCCGGAAATTTTCCTAATAGCTGGTAACTCTGAAGAGAGTGTCATTGGGCCAGATTCCAGAGCCGGTCCCCATCTTGCACATCCCATGCCGTTCCCCGACAATTGTTAGCCAGGCAGTTCATAGGCTGTCAATGCGTAGGGCTGCTGTCAGCAGTGCCGCATAAGGTTTCTTTATCAGAAACGTGAAGCGGCGGCTTACGTTTCAACTTCAGCTAGGGAGGATTCGGATGCAAAACTCATTTTCTTTACACGACAGAGTCGCACTTGTAACCGGGGCGAACGGAGGTATAGGGCGTTCCATTGCATTAGGATACAAAGCAATGGGCGCGATAGTCGTTGCCAGCGGGCGCAACCCGCAGAAGAACGCGGCAGTTGCAGAGGAGTTGGGTGACGGCCACGAAGTAATCTCTCTGGATGTGCGGGACGAAGAGGCGGTCAATCAGGCGGCGGCGACCATCGTCGAAAAACACGGAAGACTCGACATCCTGGTCAACAATGCCGGTATCGCCCGCCGCACAAACATACTGGACATGGATACGGAGGACTGGCATTCGGTCATCGACACGCATCTTAACGGCGGCTTCTACTGCGCCAAGGCGGCTGCCAAGGCGATGGTCAACGCCGGGAACGGGGGCAGAATCATCAACATTGGGTCTATGTACTCGCTGCTTGGGCCGCCCAATGTCACCAACTATGCGGCGGCCAAGACCGGCATCCTAGGTTTGACGCGCGGGCTGGCGGTCGAGTTGGCTGTTCACAATATCCAGGTGAATGCACTATTGCCCGGCTGGCACAAGACCGACATGAACCGGGAACTACTTGACGGCCCTCTGGGTGAGGAGATCCGGCACAAAACGCCGGCGCGGCGGCTGGGTACGGCCGATGACCTGGCTGGGGCTGCTATTTTCCTGGCCTCTGACGCGGCCGAGTTCGTCACTGGCACGACCCTGGTTGTGGATGGCGGGTACTCGATCATGGACCGGCAGTGGGCAGATTGAAACCGGCCACTTTGATCGGGTATAATTCCATCGACGCTTCGCACTGCTAATGAGACCGAGGAGGACTGCAATGGCTGTGTCGACAGTCGAGCGCCTGAAAATGTCTCCCGCGACAGAAAATGAGAAGCTTGTTCCGCCATTGAACAACGGCGACCGGCTTACGCGCGCTGAGTTCGAACGCATCTACGCGGCCTATCCTGAGATAAAGAAGGCGGAACTCATTGAAGGAGTCGTCTATATGCCATCCCCGGCACGTCATCGTGAACATGGAAAACCACACTTCCACTCAATTAGCTGGCTCGGTACCTATAGCGCGGCAACGCCCGGCGTTGAAGGCAGTGACAACGCGACGCTGCGCCTTGACTTCGAGAACGAACCTCAGCCGGATGCCCTACTGTTTTTGCCGCCAGAGTACGGTGGAACAGCAAGGGTGGGTGACGAGGGCTATTTGGAGGGCACGCCGGAACTGATTCTGGAAGTGTCCGCCAGCAGTGCCAGTTATGATCTGAACCAGAAAAAGAGGGTCTACGCCCGAAATGGCGTAGCGGAGTACATTGTGTATCTGGCATATGAGCAACGAGTTATCTGGTATGTTCTGCGTGACGGCGTCTATGAGGAGCAACAGGCTGACGACGACGATGTGCTGAAGAGCAGACTTTTTCCCGGCCTTTGGTTGCTACCGAACGCGCTCCTGTCCGGCGATCTTCACAGCGTCCTGGAAACGCTGCAGCACGGGATAGCATCATCTGAACACAAGACGTTCTGCGCCGCGCTCACACGGCGGCGCGAGGAGGCCAAATGAATCTCGCAACTCCGGAGAATCTGGAGGTAGTCGACCACCTGCTGACAACCACGCGATCCGTACGCAAACGGCTGGACCTAGATCGCCCCGTAGAACGAGAAGTCATCGAACAGTGCCTAGAGATCGCGGCCCAGGCCCCCAGTGGCAGCAACCGTCAGGGCTGGCACTTCGTGGTGGTTACAGATGCGGAGAAGAAACGCTTCATCGCCGAGCGATACCGGAAGGCATGGTACGGATACAATGCCACCCGCAATGTGGGTGAAGGGCCGAACTTGACTGCGGAGGAGAAACAGATGCTGCGCGTGATAAGCTCCGCCCAGTATCTGGCCGACAACATGCAGGACGTGCCTGTGCTGGTAATCCCTTGCATCGAAGGCCGCCCGGAAGATGCTGCGCCGGCTTCGCAGGCCGGAGTCTATGGCTCGATTTTGCCGGCGGCATGGTCGTTGATGTTGGCGCTGCGCGCCAGAGGACTAGGCTCTGCCTGGACCACCTTGCACCTGCAGAGCGAGGGGGAGATCGCTGAGATGTTGGGCATCCCCGACGGCATCTCACAGGCCGCGCTGCTGCCGGTCGCCTACTTCAAGGGAGACGACTTCCGCCCGGCTAAACGGAAGCCGATGCGTGACAGGACCTATTGGGATAGCTGGCAGACAGCATGAAACTTGTCGCCGATATTCATCTGCACTCCCACTATTCGCGTGCCACGAGCAAAAACCTGACCCTTGAGCACCTGTGGAAATGGGCACAGCTCAAAGGCGTACAGGTTGTGGCCACGGGTGACATCGCCCACCCGGGCTGGCTGGCAGAGCTACAGATGAAACTGGTTCCGGCCGAGGAAGGGCTATTTCAGCTCAAGCCGGAGTACCAAGCTAGTGTCGCCGACGAGGTGCCCCCGGCCTGCAGGGGAACGGTTCGATTTCTGATTGGCGGCGAGATCAGCAACATCTACAAGAAGTATGATCGCACGCGCAAGGTACACAACATCGTATTTGCGCCTTCCTTCGAGGCGACCACGATACTTCAGGCGGAATTGGAAAAGATCGGCAACATTCGCGCGGACGGACGTCCGATCCTGGGCCTGGACAGCCGCGACCTGTTGGAAATCGTCCTGGAGGTGGACGACCGCTGCCATTTGATTCCTGCCCACATCTGGACTCCCTGGTTTTCGATCCTCGGTTCAAAGTCCGGTTTCGATTCGGTTGAGGAGTGTTTCACCGATCTCACTCCCCACATCTTCGCCGTCGAGACGGGTCTCTCATCCGATCCGCCGATGAACTGGCGCGTTTCCTGGCTGGACAGTTACACTCTCATCTCCAATTCCGACGCCCACTCGCCGCCAAAACTGGCTCGAGAAGCCACCCTGTTTGATACCGATCTGAGCTATGACTCGCTGTTCGGCGCCCTACAGACCGGGGATCCTACGGAGTTTCGGGGCACCATCGAGTTCTTCCCGGAGGAGGGCAAGTATCACCTGGACGGCCATCGCAAGTGCGGGGTCTGCTGGGAGCCGGTCACTACGATCGCAAATGAGGGACTTTGCTCGAGCTGCGGCAAGCCTGTGACTGTCGGCGTCTATCACAGGGTAGAAGAGCTGGCCGACCGAGACCCAGGCGCACGTCCGAACTCTGCGGCGCCTTTCACGAGCCTCATTCCTTTGCCTGAGGCGCTGAGTGAAGTTCTCGGCGTTGGCCCCAACTCCAAACGCGTGCAGACCGAATATCTGCGACTTTTGGGGATATTGGGACCGGAGCTTGAGATCCTGCGGGCCATACCTCTCGAAGATATCTCTGCAGCTGGCGGCCCCGTTTTAGCCGAGGGGATCCGCCGCATGCGTGAAGGCAAAGTGGTTGCACAGAGCGGTTACGACGGCGAATATGGCGTTATCCGCATGTTCGATGGGGAAGCCGACCAGCTTTCTTCGTTTCAACTCGGGATGTTTGCGGCCGAGCCAGCGTCTGCGAAGGAGGAACGCGGCACGACGTCAAAAGCATTGAAGCCTGCCACCGAGAATGAGCCGAGTCTGCTGTCGAAAGAATCCGAGGCACCCGGAGAGAACGCACTGGCAGATGGGGAAGTTCAGTACAGTTTGCAGCTTGAGGAGGCGCCCAGTAATGTTGAACTCCCGCGCCCTCCTTTACGCCAGGGGGCAAACGGCCAAGGCGAGGCCGATTGGTTCGGTCAGTTGAATGCCGAACAGCAGGCAGCCGCAGCCCATACAGATACGCCGCTGGCGATCGTGGCCGGACCGGGAACCGGCAAGACTCGCACATTGACCGTGCGTATTGCGCGCCTGATCGAGAAGGTGGGCGCGGCGCCGTCTTCAATTCTGGCGGTTACGTTTACGAACAGGGCCGCGGAAGAGATGCGAGAGAGGCTGGACGAACTCCTGGGCGCAGAAAGGTCGCCCCAAATCACAGTTGGGACGTTTCATCAGTTGGGCGCCAGCTTGCTCAGAGAGTTCGGGGCGGCGATTGGAGTTTCCCATAACTTTACGATTCTCGCAGATGCGGAGCGGCAGACAGTTCTGAGACGGGCCTGCCCGCAGTTGGGAGCAAGGGAGTTGCGGGATGCGTTGGAGGCGATTTCAACGCGCAAGAGCGTTGCAACTGCAGCGAACGCATACGGTGAAGTCCAGGGGGGCGAGAGCGACATATGGGCGAGCTATCAGGCCGCTCTCGAGGAGGCAAACGCGCTCGATTTCGACGACCTGATTCTGCGCGCCGTTCAGTTGCTGGAGTCGGATGCTGCCGTCCTAAGTACAATCCAGGCTCGCTTTCGCTGGGTCTCGGTGGATGAGTATCAGGATGTGAACGCGGCGCAACACCGCCTGTTGACTTTGCTTGTCGCGGGTGGCGCCAACCTGTGCGTAATCGGAGATCCGGACCAGGCAATATACGGCTTCCGGGGCGCGGATCACCGCTACTTTCTCTCCTTTGAGGACGACTACCCTGGTGGCAGGCGACTTCATTTGAAGAAAAATTACCGTTCGGCCCAGACCATTCTGGACGCGGCGATGCAGGTCATTTCACGCAGTCCCGACCATCAGGCAACCAACCTGATCGCCGAATTTGCCGAGCAGGTAAAGTTGGACGTATATCGCGCACCCACAGACAGGGCTGAAGCAGAGTACTTCGTCCACCAAGTGGAACAGATGGTGGGTGGAGTCAGCTACTTCTCCCTGGACTCCGGCCGAGTAGATGAGGATGGCCTGCCCGAGGACTTTACATTTGGCGATTTCGCTGTTCTCTACCGTCTCAATGCGCAAGCCAGACTGATTGAAGAGGCTTTTGACCGCTCAGGCATCCCATACTCGACGCTTGGAGGCCCCGCCCTGACAGAACAGAAGCCCGTGCGGGAAATTCTGGCGCTTTTGTGGCTCACGCAGGCGCCGGAATGTAACGTCCATTGGGGGCGGATCCTGACGGAAGGGAAGCGGGCGCTAAGCGACGAAGCAGTGGCAGATCTCTTGGCGTCGAAGAGCTCTGAGACTATGGAGAGCCCTGCGTCCCCGGCTTGGCTTGAGCTATTCGCGGCTGCGTCCAGAACCGGGGCCATGCGACAGCCTCAGCGAGAGAGGCTGACAGAGACGGTCGAGCTTGTGAAGATGTTGGAGGGCGATTCCTCCGCGCTCATTTCATCGCAGATACGGACCGCGGCCTCCGGCTGGGAAAAGTTGCGCGGCACCGAGTACAGCGACGCCGAACAAGAGCGAGTCGAGCGCTTTCAGCGCAAGGCGGCGCCCTTCAGAAGCAGGCTACAAGAGTTCCTTACGACTTTGGCATTGCAGAGCGAAGCGGACCAGTACGACAGGCGGGCGGACCGGGTGACGCTGATGAGTCTCCACGCCGCAAAAGGCCTGGAGTTCGCTGTCGTGTTCATTGCAGGTTGTGAAGAGGGACTCCTGCCCTATGCGCCTGCCAACCGCGACGTAGACCTGGACGAGGAGCGGCGGCTATTTTACGTGGGCATGACTCGCGCGCAGCGGCGGTTGATCCTGACGCATGCCGGGCGGCGCTTCCTGTTTGGGCAGGCGATGGAAAACCATCTCTCCGGCTTTGTCACCGACATCGAAGCGGCCTTGCAGGAGGTGCGACAGGCCCAACCGCGCCGGTCCCGCAAGAGAGATGAAGACCGGCAATTGCGACTGTTCTAGAGTTTCTCTTGGAGTACGCGCAGCACCCCGTTGCGAGAAAAGCCTGAATTCGCCGCCTCCTCTGGCGAATTTCACCAGGCGGACGCGTTTTCCAATCTGTCCAGATGTTCGCTGGTGAGCTCCAACTCCAGAGAATCCAAGCTGCCCTGCAGTTGCTCAACCGAGTTTGCGCCGATGATAGGGGCGGTCATGCCTAGTTGGGCCAAGAGCCAGGCGAGCGAGACGGAAGTCGGTGTGGCCCCAAGTTCAGCAGCAACGTCCTGTACCGCCTCCAGAACCTTCCAGCCGGCATCGTTGAAGTAGCGTTTGCGTACACTCTCTGCGCGGACGCTGTCTGTGTCGTGTTTGCGGCTGTATTTGCCCGTGAGGAAGCCGCCGGCCAGCGGGCTGTAAGGGATTATGCCGATTCCGTAAGCCCGGCAGACCTCTCCCAGTTCTAGCTCGAACTCGGCCCTGTGCACGAGGCTATAGTGGGGCTGGATGGAATCGTAGCGGGCCAGGCCGTGCATGTCGCTGGTCCAGAGCGCTTCCACCAGGCGCCAGGCGGGATAGTTGCTGCAGCCGATGTAGCGAACTTTGCCCTGCTGCACCAGGCGATCAAATGCCTCCAACGTCTCATGGATGGGTACACCGGCGTCGAAGTAGTGTGCCTGATAGAGGTCGATCGTATCGGTTTGGAGGCGGCCAAGAGAGGCTTCGCAGGCTTCCAGGACGTGCTTGCGGCTGAGGCCCTCGTCGTTTGGGCCAGGCCCCATCTGCCCGCGCACCTTGGTGGCGATGATCATCTGGCTGCGGTTGCCGCGGGCCTTCAACCAGCGTCCGATCACCTCCTCGCTAACGCCACCGCTGTTTCCTTCCACCCAGCGGCTATAGATGTCGGCGGTATCGATGAAATTGCCGCCGGCCTCGGAAAAGGCGTCCATCACCGCGAAACTCGTCTTTTCGTCGGCAGTCCAGCCGAACTGCATCGAACCCAAACAGAGAGGTGAAACTTTGAGCCCTGTCCGGCCCAGTCGGCGATATTGGATGCCGCTCATAGTTCGACTCCTGTCAGCGTCCTTTCATCGCCCACGCGGCGGGTGACGCGACGTGCGTCGAGTTCTTCCAGGAGCGCTTGGGCATATTTGCGGCTGGTGTCAAGTAGATCGCGTACGTCGGCGAGAGTAATTGCTCCTTTGGCTTGGGCCAGGGCAATCGTCTTCTGTGTGGCAACGGCGAAATCCTGCTGGCGAAAGTAGACTGAGCCGGGAAGCCGGACGATAGTCTCCCGCTCTACCAGTGATTCCAACAGTTCCTCATCGCCGTTCAATAGACTGAGCGTGTCGATTTCATTGGGCGGGCTGAACGGCGCGTCGGCATAGGACTGAAGCGTTCGGTCAACCGCCCGTTGTTGTGCGGGCGAGTAGCGGACGGTGTGGGAAAGCAACCGGACTGTGTTTTCCTCGTCAGCTACCATGCCATCTTCATTTGCCTGTAGGGTCAAGTCGCTGAAAGCGCGATGGGGCATCTCCTTGCGCAGGCCACCTGCTCCGACCACCCGCAGCCGGCTGCGCACTTCGCTGCGGGGCATTCCCTGCCGCAGGGGGAAGCGGAGATGGAATTCGCCAAGGAGTAGCTGCATGTCAGCGACAATTTGCTGGTAGGCCGATTCGCTGATGAGGAGACGCCGGTCGTCCAGCCCTCGCATGGGCCCGTTTTCAAGAAGTTGACGGATAGCCTCAGCCGCAATTCCTTTGTCGAGTCCGGAAGCGGCGATCAGCTCTGGTTCCGAGAGCAACGGGTCCCGCTCCAGACTCTGCAGCACGACTTCATCGGGGCTTCCCTGGGCCAGCGTTTCCAGCCTGGCGATGGCCGTCGCGTCGTTTCGACGGTAGCGCCGGCGCGGGTGGGGGTCCAGGATTTCGCCGCCACCGAGAGTAAGGCTGGGAGATGGTTGGCGTAGAATGAACCGGTCCCCGGCGGCCACTAGAATCGGGCGGTCCAGCCTCAATTGCAGCCATCCCTCGCCGCCGGGAAGCAGCTCGTCGGCAGCAAGGAGACGCATATGAGCCGGCGTCTCCGACGCTCCGCTGAACAGGTCTACGGCAGTGTTGTGTCGCAGCGGTTTGGGCGCGTCGGGCAGCAGACGGAAGGAGACATCGAGCAGTCGCGTTGCCCGCAGCGTACCCGGCGTCACCGCGACCTGTCCGCGGCGGATTTCATCGGTGGCGATGCCGCTAAGATTGACGGCGACGCGACTGCCCGGCAAGGCGCGTTCGATTTCCTGCTTGTGCGTTTGCAGGGCGCGCACGCGTCCTGAAGGCCCGTCGGGAAGAATATCCACCGGCTCGCCCACGGCAAGATGCCCATCGCTCAGCGTGCCGGTTACGATTGTGCCAAAACCGGGCAAGCTGAAAATACGGTCGATGGGCAACCGCGGACGGCCTCGATCGCGGCGGGGAGGCAGCGCTGTCAAGGCGCTTGCCAGGGAAGAACGCAGTTGGTCCAGGCCTTCGCCGTCCTGCGCACTCACAGGAACGATGGGGGCGCCTTCCAGGCGTGTTCCGACCAGGATTTCCTGAATGTCGAGCTCGATCAACTCCAGCCACTCAGGGTCGTCAATCAGGTCTGTCTTTGTCAGGGCGACCAAGCCCTCGGGAAGCGCGAGCAGGTCCAGGATGGCGAGGTGTTCACGGGTCTGGGGCATGACCCCCTCGTCTGCGGCGATGACGAGAACTGCGGCGTCGATGCTGCCGACACCGGCAAGCATATTCTTGATGAAATCGATGTGGCCGGGGACGTCTACAATGCTGACAGGCTCAAGAGTGCCGTCGGGCATTGCCAGGTCCATCCAGGCAAAGCCGAGCACGATGGTGAGCCCGCGACGCTGTTCTTCCTCGAGACGGTCGGGGTCAGTTCCCGTAAGCGCCTGGACCAGGGTCGACTTGCCGTGGTCCACATGTCCTGCGGTGGCGATTACCCGCATCAGGTGCGGTTCTGTGACGGCTCACCAGAGACGATTCCGGCCGTGCGCGGTGTGCTGTTGTTCTGGCGGGCGTACAGTTCGGCGGTGCGGCGCTGCTTCTGCCATTCCTCTTCCAGGTCTTTCATCGTATCGTCCCTTTCTTCAAGGGCCGTCTGCAAACCGTCGAGCCAGAGCTGGGCCGCGCTGATATACCTGCCGCCATATTGCTCCTGCAGCTTCCAAAGGAGGCGCAGCATCTCTTCGTGGACGCGCAGGTCGTGGAGAATCGGGGGGAGATGATCCAGAAGCTCCTTGTTGTTTTTCTCCTGTTCCCTCCACAGGTGCTCCTGCCGAAGACCCTCGCGACGGCTTCGTTTTTCGTACTCCTCCTGAAAATCCTCCATTTCGCGCCGCATGCGTTCTTCGGCCAGTCGCTGCAACTCTTGCACCTGGGTCTGGTCGCGACGCATGTTTTCCTGAAATTCCGGGATCGTATTTGCAGCCCGCCGGGCGGTTTCCACAGTCTGGGAGAAGGACTGCAAACGCTCTTCATTCTTGTTAACGACCGACTGTTGATCGTCTATGATTTCCTGCCAGCGGGTGAGAACCTGCAAGCGTTCGACGACCTCGACACGCAGCCGTTCCATGAACTGCTGTTGCTCTTCACGGATTTCGGCAAAGACGGGCCGCCAGCGCTCAATCTCGGCGCTCATGCGGCGGTCGGCGTCCTCCAGAATGGAAAAGCGTCCGGTGAAGGCCTCGGTACGTTTGAACAGTTCGACGGTTTCCTGCTGTAGCTGAGCGATACGTTTTGCGTCGCCCGTGCGCTGGTCGGCGAGAAACGGAATCTGGCGGGTACGCTCTTCGATTTCCTTGACAAGCAGATTCACCTGGTTTCGGCTCTCCATTATCATATCGACCAAGCGCTCTTCCTCGCCTTTGCGCAGGTCGACGGCCTCTTCGATGCGGCCGATGCGAGGCAGTTCACGTCTAACCTCGCTGATTTCCCTGGTCAGGGCTTCCCTGTCTGCCAGCCTGGCGCGCTCATGTTCGCGAGCGGTTTGGGCCTGCCCCTCGTCGCTACGTTCGATCATCAGGCTGAGCTCCTGCTTGAAGCTCTCAATCTGCTGTTCCAACTGGGAGAATCTGCCCAATTGCGCGGTCGTAGATGCCAGGCGACCTTCAAGCTCCTGGATTCGACGCGCTTGTTCAACGATGTCCCCGCTCTGGCTTTCCAGTTGCTGTTGCAATCGGGAAATCTCCGCTCTATCGCGCCGATGTTCTTCATCGAGCCATGTTACGATCTGGGCTAGTTGGGCGTTGTCCATTTTTCTTTCTTTCAGCTCACCTGGCTGGTATGGGTGAACTCAAATGGGCTTGACTGGCAAGCGAACCGAACTCAATTGTGTTTTTGGCCCCTTCAACACACGTACTGGGGACGGATCCGGGCCTGTTGCCAACCTGTCCAAAGGGGCATTGCGGAACCTAAATTATACCACTTGCCAGAATGCAGAAACAACAGTGAACCAATCAGAGCACAGGGCATACGGATCCTATTGGGAGAGAACTTGGAGGAGATAGTCAGTTCTCCGACCGGCTCGTTTACGTTTGGCAGCCATACCGATTTTGGCGCTTATCTCTCTGCGTAGGAGGTTGAAAGCCAAACGGCGCGGGACGGGCAGCTTGTGCTGCGCTTGGCCTTTACGCGTCCGACAGTCGTCCTCATCCAAGACCCAGTGAACTGAGCTCTCTTTGGTCCAGCGACTGAGAGTGGAAGTCAGGAGCAGTTTGGCATCTTAGGAAAAGACGGAATTCAGATTCGATCCACATAGTTGTGGGGCTGATGCGAACCTTGTAGCCATTGTGGATCGTTTGTGTTGGTGGTGTGGCACAGGCTTTCTCATGTGTGTGTTGGACGAGCGTTTACAAGTGCTTACAAGTGCTTACGAGTGTTTGCAAGCGTTTTCGTGTTGTATCAGTGCAATTCATGCAGTCTGTGTGATGGGCTGCAGTCAGGGTCTTGCCGGTTCAGGTTGTCTCGTATGAGCGTTGGACGAGAGTTTA
>VXOE01000268.1 GCA_009840225.1 Caldilineaceae bacterium SB0662_bin_25
GCGCGTACGAGGGCACCCACAAGGGGTGCCCCTACGGGGGGACGGGCTGGTGGAAGGGGATGTCTGCGGGCTTTAGACTCTGCCGGGGTACTCTTTGCCGCGAATGAGCATGAAGCGGAACTCGCCGCGGGGTTTTTCACATTCGGTGAGGAGGCGGGCCTCTTCGTCTTCGATGCCGAGGTACATTGTTTCGGAGCGGATGTAGTGGAGAGCAAGGCCGCGGCGGCGGTGGGGAGTCGAGTTGGCCCCGGTGCGGTGGAAGTTGAGGCCGTGATGGAACATACAGCTGCCGGCGGGTAGTTCGACCGGGAGCGGTTCGTTCAGGAGCGGGTTGGCCAAGAAGCGATCCTTATAGTCACGATCGATTGGCCCCCATTTGTGGCTACCGGGGATCACGGTCATGCAGCCATTGTCGACGGTTGCGTCGTCCAGGGCGACCCAGCAACTGACGTGCTCCTGGGGCGCAAATTGATGCCACGCCATCGAGTCCTGATGCCAGTCGGTGACGGTGCCGTGGAAACGAGGTTTCATCATCAGCTGATCTGTGTAGAGCTTGATGTTGGGGCCGATGAGGTCATCGATTACGTCGACGATCTCGGGTTTGCGGGCCGTGCGTTCGAATACGTCGTCGAAGTAGCAGAGCTGGGTCATTTTGCGGACGGCGTCGAGCGGCTCTACGTCGTCGGGGAGGCCGTCGCGGAACTTGGCCTCGAACTGGATGTAGCGGGGCGGGACGTGGTTTACTTTGCCGCTGATGATGTCTTCGCTGCGCTGGCGCAAGGCGTCGAGGTCTTCGTCTGAGAGGATGCGGTGGTAGGGGAGATAGCCTTTTTCCCAGAAGAATTCTTTCTGTTCGTCGGTCAGGGCCATGTTGAGAACTCCTTTGCGAGTTTTCGGGCTTTCCTGGTCGCAGGCAGACGACCGGCTGGCATGGTTTTGAATCGCAGATAAAGTATAGCCAACAGGTGAATTTGCTGTCAATCGGAATTGGGCGTAGGCGGCGAAGAGCCGGTGCGCAGCGTCGGAAGAGAAGGAAACCTGCATTGAGGATGAGAACATGATACGAATCGGCATGATTGGAGCGGACAGCACGCATACGGAGGCGTGGACGCAGCTGGTGAACCCGGCGGACAGCCCGTTGCACGGGCGGGCGCAGGTGGTCAAGCTGTGGGGGGAGGATGCGGAGCAGGCACGGTCGAAGGCGGCGGAATGGCAGATCCCGGAGGTGGTGGGGACGCCGGCGGAGGCCCTGACGGACGTAGACCTGGCGATGGTGGTGAACCGTTACGGTGACGACCATCCGCCTCATGCGCGGCTGGCGATCGAGGCGGGCCTGCCGACATTTGTGGACAAGCCCTTTGCAAACGAAATGGATGACGTTCACAGCCTGGTCAGTTTGGCCGCGGAACGCGGTGTGCCGCTGATGTCGTGCTCGGCGCTGCGCTATGCGGGGGAGGTCCTGGCGCTGCAGGAGAGGATGGCGGGATTTGGCGCGCTGAACTGTGCGGTTGTGAGCGGCGCGGCGGCAGGGGATTTCCCGGACCCGCGGGCGTTGCATCCTTTTTTCTATGGGGTGCATGCGGTGGAGCTGCTGCATACGCTGCTGGGAGGCGGCGCGGAGGCGGTGACGACGCGGCGTACGGAGCGGTGCGACATTGGGCTGGTCGAGTATGGAGACGGGCGGCAGGGGGTGGTGAATCTGCTGCACGAGACGCCGGGGCTCTACCATGGCGCAGTGTACGGCGCGGCGGGATGGGGTGAGGCGGATATTGTAGACGGGAGCAGGTTCTATACTGAGACGCTGGCGCGAGTGATCCAGATGGCAGAGAGCGGCGAACCGCCGTTTCCGATCGCGTGGTCGGTTGAGGTGATGGCGATGATGGCGGCGTTGGTGCGCTCGGCTGAGGAGGGCGGACGTACGGTGCCACTGAGTGAATTTGGGCGGTAATCTGACCGAAAGCCAGTGGGCAAAACAGACCAAGAGGGAAAGCATTCTTTTCATGACTTATTCACCTTTGCAGGTAGGCGTCGTCGGACCGGGGCGGATGGGGCGCGTGTACGCGCGGCTGGCGAGCGAACTGAGCGAGACCAATTTGGTGGCGGTGTCGGGCCGGAGTGAGGGGGCCACGAACGAAGTTGCAGGGCAGTACGGGGTCCCGGGGTATGCGAATGTCGGGCACGAGGCGATGCTGGCCAGCCACCCGGAGATTGAGGCGGTAGTGGTGGCGGCGTCGGAGTGGATGCACACGGCGCCGGTGCTGGCTGCACTGGAGGCGGGCAAGCATGTGCTGGTGGAGAAGCCGATGGCGGTCTCGGCGGCGGACGCGCAGAGCTTTGTGGAGACGGCGGACCGGGTGGGCGTGCAGCTGATGGTGTGTCACAGTTTGCGTTTCGACCATCCCTATGCGGCGATGCGGGCGGCGGTGGCGGCGGGGGAGATCGGGGAAGTGATGCATTTGTATTCGCGACGGAATACGATCGAGTTAGCTGCGGAGCGGGTGCTGGGCAAGTTTTCGCTGGCGTACTGGTTGACGCCGCACGATATCGACATGATGTTGTGGACGGTGGGGCGGCCGATTACGAGCGTGAAGGCGTATTCGCGGGAGAAGGCGAAGGGGAAGCAGGACTTTATTATCGCGGTGTTTACGTTCGATAACGGCGTGGTGGGGGTGCTGGAGACTTCGTGGAGTACGCCGGCTTTCAGCGGGCGGTCGCAGGCGGAGCATTTCAGCATTCACGGCAGGGCGGGCGCGGCTGAGGTGTTGGGGCATGAGAACTCGGTTGCGATCTATCATGTTGGCGGAGAGCCGGACTATCCGGATGTTGGGTATACGCCGGTGCTGCACGGGCGGCAAGAGGGGATGTTCCGTTCGCTGTTCAGCCATTTTGTGGGGGTTGTGCAGGGGAAGTGGGAGCCGATCGTGACGGGCCGAGACGGGCTGGCGGCGATACGGGTGGCTTCGGCGCTGGAGCGGGCGTTGGAGAGCGGACGCGAGGAGGCGGTGGAGCAGTAATCGATCGGCTTTAGGCAATGTGCCGAAAAGGACTGGTAACGAGGATGAGAGAGGCATGACGGTCCATTGGGGAATCGTGGGGGCGGGTAAAATCGCGGAGAGCCAGTTTGCGCCGGCGATAGCGGCGGCGGACGGTCACGAGCTGGCGGCGGTGTCGCGGCGGGAGCTGGGCGCGGCGCAGCGGTTTGCGGAGAGGCATGGGGCGCGGCGCGCGTATGATTCTGTGGAAGCGCTGCTGGAGGACAGTGAAGTAAGCGCCGTTTACGTTGCCACGCCGCCGCATCTGCACGCGCGGGAGACGGTCCTGGCGGCGGAGACGGGTAAGCATGTGCTGTGCGAGAAGCCGATGGCGATGACTACCGGCGAGGCGCGGGAGATGATCGATGCTTGCCGGGCCAGTGGAGTGATGCTGACGATTTGCCATTACCAGCGTTTCAATGCCCGACATCTGCGGATCAAGAGCCTTCTTGAGGAGGGCGCGATTGGGCAGGTGACGGCGGCGCGTATCAATTTTTCGGACCGTTTTCCGCCGCAGCCGGGGGTCTGGCATCATGACCCGGAGATCAGCGGCGGCGGGCCGGTGATGGATTTGGGGATACACTGTATCGACCTGCTGCGTTTTCTGTGCGGGCCGGTGGAATCGGTTGCGGCGCTGGTGGAGACGCTGGTCGACAGGTCTCCGGTGGCGGATACGGCGACGTTGTTGTTGCGGCTGGCGAGCGGTGCGCAGGGGGTGGTCACGAGTCATTGGACGACTGCGAACCATGAACCGGAGCGTGCGAACGGCTTAGAGATCTGTGGTACGGAAGGATCGATTGTAGCCGCCCCGATTTCGGCGAAGGACTCGTCGGGAAGTTTGCGGGTGCTGACGGCAGCGGGTACGCGGGACTATTCGGTTGAGGCGGGTGGGCCGAGGCCGCACGTGGCCCTGCTGGAGGCGTTTGGCAGGGCGGTTGCGGGAGAGGGAGCGAATCCGATTCCCGGTGAGGAGGGGCTGGCCGGGCTGGCAGTCGTGGAGGCGGCCAACGAGTCGGCGCGTAGTGGAAATAGAGTAGCGTTGCAGGATTCCCCCGACTGAAGTATCAGCAGCGAAACAATGCAAGAATTCGAATACGCAGTCATCAGTTTTCATGCCAAGGCAGGACGGGAACATGCGCGGTGTTTTCTTCTGGGAAGCGGCGGGGTTGTCGCTGGATCGGGCCAATCCGTACGGGGGGTTGCTGGAGAGGGCGATGCGGGAGGTTGGGGTTGAGCTGGAGGCGGGGCAGCCGGAGACGCTGACGAAGGCGTGGCTGCACGAGAATCAGGGCAAGATCAACGTCCTGCATCTCAACTGGCCGAACTACATGTATGACGATGAGGGGTTGGAGGCGCAACTGGGGCTTTTGACCGAGCTGATCGACAATCTGGCCCTGGCGCGACTGCTGGGATACCGGATCGTGTGGACGGTACACAATCTGTATCCACACGAGACAAACAGCCACGATTTGGACCATCTGGCACAGACGGCCATCACTCATTTGGCGCACTCGGTGATCGTGCATTGCGAGCACGCCCGGGAACTGGTGCGGACGCATTTTCATCGCACTCAGGGTGTTTATGTCATCAATCACGGGAATTTCATGTACCCGTACCCCAACGAGGTCGGTCGCGACGAGGCACGGCGGCGGATGGGGCTGAGTAATGAGAATTTCGTTTTCTTTTACTTTGGGAATGTGCGCCGGTACAAGGGGATTGAGCGTTTGATCGAGGTGTTTCAGTCGTTGCCTGGCAACCATTTGCGGCTGCTACTGGGGGCCAAGTTCTACACGGAGTACGGGCAGGAGGTGGTGGCGTCGGTGCCGCCGGACGACCCGCGGGTGATGTTGCGTTCGTCGCGGCACTTTGCCAACGATGAGTTTCAGTATCTGTTTAATGCGGCCGACGTTGGCGTCTTTCCCTTTCTGGAAGTGCTGACTTCGGGTTCGGTGATCACGGCGTTCTCCTTTGGGATGCCGGTGATCGCGCCGGGGGTGGGATGTCTGACGGAGCTGGTGCCGCCTGAGGCCGGGATTGTGTACAGTGCGGATGATGAGGAGGGGTTGAGGCGGTCGATGCTGGAGATTCAGGAGCGGGAGCTGGGTCCGATGCGAGAGGCGGCGTGGGCGCGGGCACATTCGCTGGACTGGGGGGAGATAGCGGAGCAGACTCGGCAGGTATATGGGTCCGGATAGGGTGGTGACTGTTGACCGAACGTGCAGCTTATGGCGAGAAAGTTGGAAGTTTCGGAGGTCTTAGGAGAAATCTGTGAGAATCACAGAGGTCAAAGCCCTCGAAGTTGATATGGATGCTCTGAATCCCGGGCGGAGACGCCGGAGGGAGGGCGCGCCGAGGCCGTCGTATGTGTGGGATGGGTTGGAGCCGTCGGGCCCGATGGGGCGGTACCCGAAGTATAAGGAGCGGAGGTCGTCGTGGTCGGCCAAGTGGAAGACCACGGTGTGCGTGGCTACGGCGGAAGACGGGCGCTTCGGGTTGGGTGTGTCTTCGTTCGCGGGGCCGGTATGCAGGATTATCAACGATCATTTCGGCCCGCACCTTGTGGGCGAGAGCTGCATGGCGACGGAGAAGATCTTCGACATGATGTCGCGGCTGGCTTCGCCGTACGGCAGCCAGGGGCTGGCGAGTTATGCCATCAGCGCGGTGGATCTGGCGTTGTGGGACCTGAAGGGGAAGGTGCTGGAGCGGCCGGTATATGAGCTGCTGGGGGGCCCGCAGAAGGAGAGGATTTTCTGCTATGCCACCGGTTTCGAGGCGGCGTGGTATATGGAGCTGGGATTCCGGGCGGTGAAGCTGCCGTTTCCATACGGGCCGGCTGACGGTGAGGCGGGTCTGCGGAAGGCGGAGGAGCTGGTGGCGGGCGCACGCGAGCTGATCGGGCCGGACGCGGCGCTGATGCTGGACTGCTGGATGGCGCTGGACGTGGATTACACGGTGCGGCTGGCGGAGAGGCTGCGGCCCTACCGGCTGAGGTGGATTGAGGACTATCTGCTGCCGGAAGACAGGGAGGGATTTGCGCAGGTGCGGCAGCGGTTGCCGTGGCAGACGCTGGCGACGGGGGAGCACTGGTATTTGCCGCAGCGTTTTGCGCAGGCGGCCAACGAGCGGGCGGTGGATATCTGGCAGCCGGACCCGCTGTGGGTTGGCGGGGTGTCGGCGTGTGTGCGGATCTGTCATATTGCGGAGGGTGCAGGGGTTGAGGTGATCCCGCATGGAGGGATGAACTCTCCCTTTGGGCAGCATCTGGCTTTTGCGATGCCGGCAGTTACGTGGGGTGAGCGGTCCGGGGGTGTTTCGCCGCCTGGTGTGCCGCTGGCGGAGATGGTTTCTCTACCGGGGACGGCGGTTATTGAAGACGGTTATCTGGTTCCCAGTGACGCGCCGGGATTTGGAATTGAGGTGGACAGGGCTTTGCTCGCCAGTTTATGAGGGAGATCGGGCAAGAAGGGTTGTGCATCCCGGATTTGGGGTGGAAACAGTGTGGGAATGCATGGCGGCGGTTGCTGGGACAGTTTGCCGGCTCGTGCAGAGACGGAGGGCCGCGGCCGAGCCTGGCCTTTCGGGGAGGTCGGTTGATTTGGGGGGCCAGGGCTGGCGCAGGGCCTGTCCGCAGGGGGATCTGATGGGACTGGCGGGACGTGGTCGGGCCAGACACCTTCGATCAGGCACCTGTTCGAATATCGAAACCCGGTCGGGTAGGCAGTAGGGGGGGCGTTGGGGGGGGGGGGGCGCCCCCCCCCACCACCCCGCGGCCGCGCCCCCCCCCCCCCCACAAAATCACCCCCTAGTGATAGAGAATGGGAGGGTTAATGAGAGAAGA
>VXOE01000388.1 GCA_009840225.1 Caldilineaceae bacterium SB0662_bin_25
CCCCCCCCAACAACATCCGTCGTCGACCGGGTGTCGATATTCGTAACAGGTGCCTGATCGAAGGTGTCCAGCCAGACCACGTCCCGCCACTCCCATCAGATCCCCGTATGGGCCGGCCTTGTGCCTGCCCTCGCACCCTCCCCAACTGACGGACTCCACCCTACGGCCAGACCTGGCGCCTGCACTGCGTCTCGCCCAAAGACGGTAAACAGCGCCAGCCACCGTTGGCGCCGATTCCCCGCCAGACTGTTCCCAGCACAAATCTGGGATGCACCCACCACTGAAGTTGAGTTGACAACTACAGAGTTTGCGTTTAGCCTAGTCTCGGACTGCACACAAGCCTGTGCACGTATCGTTCGCAGAACGTGGATCGCGCCCACCTGTTCCCACCCGCCCGGCGCGCTCCACTTTCAACTCGTCACGCAACTCTACCCAGAAACCAGTGATGTCTGCCTCACCCTTAAAGAGTCCCTGCGCTCGCTTCCGCACTTCGTACAGCCTGTTCCTGCTTCTGCCGGTTCTCGCATTCGCGCTCACCGGCTGCCTCACCCCCGTCCGCGCCGTCCCCACGCCAACGCCCTGGCCCACACCGGTCCCCTCGGAGCAGAAGCGATATACCGTCACCCGCGGCACTATCGAAGACCGCTTCCAGATCATCGCCGAGGTCGCCCCGCTACGCTGGGAGCCGCTCGCCTTCGCCGTCGACGGCAAACTGGGCTCCGTCCTCGTCAACGAGGGCGAACAGGCCGAAGAGGGCCAGATCCTCGCCGAACTCATCATGCCCGACCTGCTCGAACAGCTGGAGCAGGCCCGCCTCGACCTCTCCCGCGCCGAAAGCGTCCTCTGGGTCTACGAAAACGAACTCACCTTCGATCTCGAAAGAGCCCAGCTGGAAGCCCGCCGCGCCGAGCTGCTCCTGCAGCAGGCCCGCGAAGCCGGCGACACCACTGAAATCGCCCTCCAGGAAGTAGCCCTGCAAATCGCCCAAGTCAATCTGCGCGAAATTGAAAACCGTGTCGACCCATCCCTGGAACAGGCCGTCGCCCGCGCCAAATTGGCCGTCGCCGCCCTCGAACGCCAGGTCGAAGAACGCCGCATCCGCGCACCCTTTGCCGGCCAGGTCGTCGCCGTCGGCATTGGCCTCAACAGCATGCGCGGCCCCCTCGAACCGCCCCAACGCCGCGCCGACGTGCCCGCCTTCTCCCCCTTCATCGTCATCGTCGAACCCGAACCCGTGGAGCTGATCGTCTCCAGCCAGGCCGCACGCGCCGCCGACCTCGTCATCGGCAAAGAGGTCACCGCAATTCATCGCTGGGCACAGGACCAGCCCTTTCCCGTGCACGTCGCCCAGCTGCCCACCATCTCCTCCGGCGATCGCTTCATCCCCGGTTTCCCCGGCTCCATCCACCTCTCCGTTGAAGGCGACACGCCCCCCCTCGTCGCCGGAGAGTTTATCAACATCCAGGTCGTCGCCGCCGTGCGCGACGACACGCTCCTGCTGCCCGACGCCGCCGTGCGCCGCTTCGGTGGACGTACCTTTGTCGTTGTCCAGGATGGCGACCGCCAGCGCCGCATCGACATCCGTACCGGCCTCGAAAGCCAGGGTATGGTCGAAGTGCTGGAAGGTCTCGAAGAGGGCGATGTCATCTTAGGTCGATAAATGCCCAACCGTCTCCCCTTTCTCGGGCTGGCGCTCCGCCGCCTGTTTAGCAGACCCAGCCTGACCCTGCTTTCCCTCCTCAGTATCGTTCTGGCAATCGGCATGGTTGCCAGCATACCCGTCTTCTCACAGGGGGTCTCCTACCTGCTGCTCCAGGACGAGCTCGCCCACATCGGCTCCACCTTCCACCGTCCCCCCCTCACCATGCGTTTCTACTTTATCGTCCCCAAATCCGCCGCCCTGCCCCTCGACAGCGCCCTCCGCCTCGAACACGAATTTCGCCGCATCGTCGAAAGAGAGACTGGCCTCGCTGTCGCCGAAACCCTCACCTACGTCGCCAGCCCCGGTATGACCATCCAGCCCGCTACCGGCGACACGTCCTACACCAACCTCAAAGAAAACATCATCGTCGAGAATATCCAGTTCGCAGTCGTCACCGATATCCGCGACCGCATCGACATCGTCGAGGGCCTTCCCTTCGGCACCGAAACCGCCGACGGCACCGTCAACGTCTGGATGTTTGAAGAAAAGGCTACCGAGCTGGGCTTCCAGGTCGGTGAGACCTACCACATGGTCGAAGGCGCCAGCGGAAACGAGATACCCATCACCGTTGCCGGTGTCTGGAAGCCGGCTGAACTCTCCGACTTCTACTGGTCCGCTACCACCATCTCCTGGCGCAAACTCCTGCTCGTCACCGATAACACCTATCGCCGCTCCGTCGAGCCCGCCGTCAGTCGCCGCACCGGCATCGCCGTCTGGTACCTCAACCCCGACGAAGAATCGCTGAAACTCCATCAGGCCGATTCCGTCGCCAACGGCCTCAGAATCGTGCCAAGCCGGGCCGACCTGCGCTTCACCGGCACCAAAATGGATGTCTCGCCGGAGTTGCCTCTCAATCGCTATCTGCAGCGCAGGGCCAGCCTGTCCGCTCTCCTCGTCGGCTTCAGCCTGCCCGCCCTCGCTCTCCTTCTCTTCTTCCTCTGGATTCTCTCGCACGTCACCGCCCAGTTCCAGCAGGAAGAGGTTGCCATCCTCGCCTCGCGCGGCGCGGGACGCCGCTTCGTCGCCCTCCTCATCCTTCTCGAATCTTTTCTCCTTCTCATTGTCGGCATCCCACTCGGGCTCGGCGCCGGCTATATCATGGCCCGCGCCATGGGATTGGCCTCCGGTTTCCTCTCCTTCACCCCCCGCGCCGGGATTCCCGCCACCGTCCTTGAAGTAGACTGGCGGCTTATCGGCATAGCCGTATTGCTGCTCCTCCTGGCGCGCGGCATCCCTGCCCTGCGCGCCGCCCGCGGCGGCATCGTCCAGCACCTGCGCGCCCGCTCCCGTCCCCACGCCGCCATTACCACCCTGCTGCTCATCGGCGACGGCGCCCTCATCGTCCTTTCCTGGTATGCCTACCGCCAGCTCAGCCAGCGCGGCACTCTCGGCATCATCGGCTGGGAGCCCAGCGGCGATCCCTTCCGCGACCCGCTCCTGCTCCTCACGCCGTCCCTCTTTGTCTTTACCTCAGCACTCGTGCTGACCCATCTATTCCCCCTGCTCATGGGGCCTGCCGATCGCCTTGGAAACCGCCTCCGCTCATTTGTCGCCTACATGGGCCTCACCCAGCTGCACCGCCAGGGCAGGCACTACTCCGGCAGCCTCTTCCTCACCATGGTCTGTCTCAGTCTCGGCGCTTTCTACGCTTCGATGGCCCTCAGCCTCGACCAGTGGCTGGCCGACCGCATCCACTACCAGGTCGGCGCCGACTTCCGCTTCCAGCAGGGCATCCCCCCTCCCGCCATGGGCGGCCCTGCCTTACCCGACGAGGAGCCCGATCCCGAAGTCGTCAGCGCATGGCTGTTGCCCGTTGACGACTACAAGGGTATCCCCGGGGTCGAAGACGCAACCCGTGTCGCCGTCTTCAAAGCCAACACAAGCGTATCCCGCCAGATCGACGCCGTCTTTCTCGGCATCGACCGTTTCGACTTTCCCCGCATCGCCTTTCACCGTTCCGACTTCAACTACGCCCCCCTCGGCGAAATGATGAATCGACTCGGCATGTATCCCAACGGGATCCTCGTCTCCCGCAACTTTCTGCGTCGCAGCCGGCTCCTCGAAGGCCAGACCACCAAGCTGACCATGTCGATCAACTACGGCTCCTTCGAACACGAATTCCTCATCGTCGGCGCTTACGACTACTTTCCCACCGCCTACCCCGAGGATACCGAAGTCTTTGTCGGTAACCTGGACTACGTCTTCGATCAGGTCGGGGACGAAAGCCTGCACCAGATCTGGATGCAGACCAGCGATGAAGCTGTCCCCCAGACAATCGTCGACAGCCTCATCGAACTCGGCATCTGGCCGATCCGCATCCGCGACGCCCGCGCCCTCCTCACGCTCGACGAGGAGCGAGTCGAGCGCATCGGCCTCTACGGCATTCTGTCCGTCGGCTTCCTCGCCTCTACCCTGCTTGCCAGCCTCGGCCTCCTGGTCTACACCTATGCCTCCCTCCAGGGGCGCCTGCAGCAGATCAGCGTCATGCGCGCCGTCGGCCTCAAAACTCGGCTCGTCCTCGCCATGGTCGGCGTCGAATACCTGGGCGTTATCCTTTTCGGCGTCCTTTGGGGCGTGGCCATCGGCGTCGCCACCGCCTGGCTCTTCGTGCCCTTCTTCCGCGTTAGCGGTGATCCCATCTTTGCCCTGCCCCCCTTCGTGCGTCATATCGCCTGGGGCCAGATCGGCATACTCGCGCTCGTATTCGGCACCGCCCTATTGGGTTCCCAGACCGTAATCCTCTATTGGAGTACGCGTCGCGATCTCTTCCAGGTACTGCGCATGGGACAGAGGGAGTAACAGCATGACCCAAACCGCCGCTGCAGACGGCGCCCCCCTCGTCGTTTGCGACAATCTGGTCAAAATCTATCAGATCGATGAAATCGAAGTCGTCGCTCTCCAGGGCCTCGATCTCGAGATCCGCCGCGGCGAGATGATGGCCATCATCGGCGCCAGCGGCAGCGGCAAGTCCTCCCTCCTCAACATCATCGGCGGCCTCGACCGTCCCTCCGCCGGCCAGATCACCGTCAACGGCCGCAACCTGCTCAAGGCGCCCGATAAGGAGCTCGAGGACTACCGCCTCAACGACGTCGGCTTCGTCTGGCAGCAGTCTTCCCGCAACCTCATCCCCTACCTGACCGCCCAGGAAAACGTCGAGCTCCCCATGATCGCAGCCCGTGAACAGGCCGAGCCGCCCGCAGAACGCGCCCGCGAGCTCCTCGACGCCGTCGGACTGCTCAGCCACAGCCACCACCGCCTGGCGCAGCTCTCCGGCGGTCAGCAGCAGCGCGTCGCCATCGCCGTCGCCCTCGCCAACCAACCCCAGATCCTCCTCGCCGATGAGCCCACCGGCGAGGTCGATTCGGTCACCGCCAACCAGATCTGGCAGCTTCTCCGCGACCTCAACCGCCGCTTCAACCTCACCAGCATCATCGTCAGCCACGACCGCGACATCGCTCGCATCGTCGACCGCGTGATCGGCATCCGCGACGGCAAAATCAGCACCGAGATCGTGCGCCAATCCCAGTCCGGCCTGCTTGATGACCAGCTGTCCGCCGCGCTGGACGATGCCGAGAACGACTCGCTCGCCACCACTGAGCCCGTTGAAGCGGCCGGCAGCACTTCCCTCCAGCTCGAAGAGCGCGTCGTCCTCGATGCCGTCGGCCGGCTGCAGATGCCCCATGAGTATCTGGAACAGCGCGGCATCGGGCGCAGAGCGGTCGTCCAACTGGTCGAAGATGGTATCCTCATCCGCCAGGCACAGGAGCAGCTCTCATTTACCGGCGATGCCGGCGCCTCACGCGCCTACCCCGGCGAGGAGGACGACCTGGCCGCTTGGGAACAGGACCCGACGCCCCGCCGCAGCCGCCCGTGGTGGCGCAGGCTCCTGCTGGGCGCCCCCCGCGAAGTTGAAGAAACGCCGGACGCAGACCAGGCTGACAATCCCTGGGCCAGGGGCGTAGCCTCCTCTCCGGAAAGCAGCCTCGATACGCCCGCAGACGGTACGCGCGGGACGCTTCAGTGGAACAGTGACCCCGCCGCCGCGCGCGCCGCCTTCGCGCCGCCGGATTCCACCCCCGAGCCCAGCCACT
This sequence comes from Caldilineaceae bacterium SB0662_bin_25, assembly GCA_009840225.1. GTDB lineage: Bacteria > Chloroflexota > Anaerolineae > Caldilineales > Caldilineaceae > Bin5. The sequence continues at coordinate 5,794 of VXOE01000388.1, forward strand.
CCCCTGACGAATCCGGTGACTTGGTGATTTCCGAATTCTACAGAGGACCACTGGTACAGGTAAGCGATCTCCAGCGCGTCTACGCCGTAGGCGACCAGTCCGTCTATGCCCTCCGCGGCATCGACCTGACCGTCCCCCGCCGCTGCTTCGCACTTTTCCGCGGCCGGTCCGGCTCCGGCAAAACGACACTCCTCAACCTCATCGGCAGCCTCGACACGCCAACCGCCGGCCGCGTCTCTCTCTTCGGCCAGGACATCGACAGGCTGACCGCCGACCAATGCGCCCAGATCCGCCAGCACTATATCGGCTTCGTCTTCCAGGCATTCTCCCTCATCCCAACCCTGTCGGCCCAGGAAAACGTCGAGATGACCCTCCGAATCCTCGGCCAGTCCGCCGCCGACCGCCGTCGCCGCGCCGCCTACTGCCTGTCCTTGGTGGGCCTCGGCCGCTGGGCCGATCACCGACCCTTTGAAATGTCCGGCGGCCAGCAGCAGCGTCTCTCCATCGCCCGCGCCCTCGCCCACGGCCCCGCCATGCTCATCGCTGACGAGCCCACCAGCGACCTCGACAGCGAGACCGGCCGCCAGATCCTCGAACTCTTCGCACAGCTCGTCGCCGAGCAGGGCATCACCGTCCTCATGGCCAGCCACGATCCCACCAGCGACGACTTTGCCACCGAGGTATACGAACTCCAGGACGGCGAAATCGCCAACCACATCACCAACGGCCGCTCCAACTAAAATCCATCAACCATGACTCATGACAACCAGAGGCGTCCCCCTCTCCTACCCAATCACCACTCAATCGCCGCTTTGGCCACTCACTGACCCAGGCCCACCATCAGCCCAGTGCAAACTCAGCAGTTCACTAAAAACTAAAAACTGACTACTAAAAACTGCTCTTCTGGGCGGTGGGGGGGGTTAGGGCCCCCCAAGTTGGGGGGGGGGGGGGGCGGCGCCCGCGGGGGCGGGGAGGAGGGCGGGGGGGGACCCGCACGAGGGGGGG
>VXOE01000313.1:0-3393 GCA_009840225.1 Caldilineaceae bacterium SB0662_bin_25
CTTCATGCTCAATCGCGGCAAAGAGTACCCCGGCAGAGTCTAAAGCCCGCATACATCCCCTTCCACCAGCCCGTCCCCCCGTAGGGGCATACCTTGTGGGTGCCCTCGTACGCGCCACCCGTCCGCCCCCCCGTAGGGGCACCCCTTGTGGGTGCCCTCGTACGCGCGGCCCCTTCCGTCCACCGCCCACGCCTGTAGGGGCACCCCTAGTGGGTGCCCTCGTACGCGCCACCCGTCCCCACCCCCCTGTAGGGGCACCCCTTGTGGGTGCCCTCGTATTCGCCTCACTCTTGGACTTCACAAAACTCTGTGTCCCCCGCTGATTGCCAACACCATTTGGCCCGCAATCTCCAGACCAGACTCACCCCAACAACACCCGTCAACAGCCAAAACCAGCGCCGCCCCAATTCGCGGCCTTCCGCAACCTATATCTCTATCCGCCTCCCCGTCCGCGAAGACTCATACGCGGCATCGAATATCTGCAAAATATGGTGAGCGTCATCGATGCTCACCACCGGCTTTCCCTCCTCACGCACAGCCCGCACAAAATCGGTCACGTACTCAAACCCCCACTGCTCCGCATAAACCGGCCGCGGCGCCGGCGGAAAATCAAACCGCCGCTCCGGCGCCCCTGCCCACCCTGGCGCCGCACTGCTAACCGTCAACACACCGTCACCCACCGGCCCCCACGAGGCCGCCCCCAGCTGACCCCGCACCGCCATAAACGTATCGTTGCGCGGCCCAACGCCGCTCAGCAAATACCCCATGTGCAGGCAGGCATGTACGCCGTTCTCATACTCCAGCGCCACCGTAGCCGCATCCTCCACGCCCTCCTGACTCGCGTCAGTACGCCGGCTGCACAGCGCCGTCACCGAGCGCACCCTCGCCTGCGCAAACATCTGGAACAGCGTCAACCAGTGCCCGCCCTCCATGTGCAGAATGCCGCCGCCCTCCGTCTCCAGGCGGTACATCCAGTGATCCGGCTCGCGCAGTCCCGGCGCCACTTGGATCGTCACCAGCCGCGCCTCCATCGCCAGCAGCTTCCCCAACACCCCCTCGTCCAGACACCGCCGGATCTCCTGCGCCACCGGATGCCTCGGCCACGGATACCCGATCTGCACGACCAGTTCTTTCTCCCGTACAAGCTCGCAAACAGGAAGCAGCTCCGGCGCCGTGCGCGCCGCCTGCTTCTCGATAAACATATGCTTACCGGCCTCAGCCAGCCGTTCCGCGGCCCGCGTCGCCTCGTCCGGCGGCAGCATCACCACCGCCGCATCAAACCCGTCCCACTCAAAGAACTCACACAGGTTATCGAAGATCCGCGCCTCCGGATCGTACCGCGCCAGGCTCTCCAGCGCCGCCGCCTCACCCGCATCCCACTCACAATACGCCGTGATCCGGGCGTCCTCCTGCCCGTGAAATGACTTGATCAGCCCGTGATTGCCGTCAGGCTCCAGCCCGCCCGCATGAATCCGCAAGCCCACCACCGCCACGCGCAGAGGTTCTGAACTATTCATAGCGAGACCGTCCTCCCCTCCGCCGCCGACGCATGCGCGGCCTCAATGATCTGCAACGACCTGATAATCTCCTCCACCTTGTATCCGCTGCTCCCCTCGCCCCTTATCGCCGCCGCAAACGCCTTGATCGACGACCTCCCCTCCGACCCATACCCGGGCACCTGCGCCGAAGGAAATTCAAAGCTGCGAGTCGGCGCACCCGACCACTCCGCATGCTCGCTCTTGATCGTGCACACGCCCTCGTCCACGTCCCACTTGATCCAGCCCAGCGACCCGCGCAGCCCAACTGAGATCTCCCCGTCCCCCGACGTGAAATAACCCGCATGAAGGCTGCCGATCATCCCGTTGTCAAACGCCAACGAGACCGCCGCCGCATCCTCCACGTCGATATCATGACCCCCGACATTGGCCTCAATCGCCGCAACCCGCGCCACATCCGCGCCCGTCATATACCGCATCAGGTCAAACCAGTGACAGCCCAGAAAGTTGAGAATCCCTCCGCCCGCATTCTCCCGGCTGAAATACCAGTTCTGCGGGTCCCGTCTCGCCACGCTCGACGTCAGAAAACGAAACTCAATCGAATACGGCTTCCCCAGCAGCCCCGCCGCCCAGGTCCTCTTGATCAGGTTCGCGATCGGGTGAAAGCGCCACGTATAGCCGCACGAAAAGTGCAGATTGTTCCGCCGCACAGCCTCGGCCACAGGTTCAAGCTGGCTGGAGTGCACCGCGTACGGCTTCTCACCCCAAACGTGCACGCCCGCCTCTGCAACCTGCAACATCCACGCGGGCATATCCTTCAAGTACGTCGAAACCATCACCGCATCCGGCTTCGCCTCCGACAGTAGCTCGCCTAGGCTGTCGTAAAACGGCACGTCCTGCACATCCGCCTTCAAATTCGGTTTCACCCCCTCCGGTTCGGGATCGTAAAACCCCACCAGCTCGATCTCATCCGCCAGCAACATCAACGTGTCCCGGTACATGTTCGCGTGCATCAGCGAAACACCCGCCTGCGCAAATCTCAGCTTTCCCATAGTTGACGTTTTCTCCACCTGAATTGACCAAACTGCTTGTTCTTGAAACCAATTCCCTCCGCAAACCGCCGCTATCTCATGTCTCAGCCCAGATCTCATCGGCGATCAAACACGAACTGAGCGGCCGCCCCACCAGCGCAATCCAGTCCTGACGGGCATAAAGGTCGCCGGGCACCATCTCCCCGTTCACCTCAAGACCGGCCCCGTTGGCCACGACAAAAAGACAGTACGTGTACAACCCCGACTTTCCCGCCGCGCCGTGATGAACAAAAGGCGACTCCAGATCCGTCCATGCCGCCCCCACCGTCCCGTCCACGCTGTCAATCGAATAGCCCAGCCGCTGCCGCATATCCCCGCCCCGGCCAAAACGCGCCGTGATCACCCGGTCGCCGCAAGCCGCCAGCGAATTGTCGCTGTCCCGATACATCCTGTCGTAAAGCCACCCCGCCATCTCCGGGTTGTCCGTATACACCGCGCTCGCCGGCGCCGAAGGCATGCACCCGGGCTCAATATGCAAAAAGCCCGCATGACCACCCCCCGCCGGGCTGTACTCCGTATCAAACAGGCTGAAGCGCGCACAATCCTCCTCCGCCCCCGCCTCCCGCAAATAAAGCAAATAATGAATCCCACTCCAGACCGGCCTCTGATCACCCATCTCCCGAGTCACGCCCCGCCTCCATTCCCTTCACCCAACTTCCCCCACGCCTCCGACCAACCACTGACTACTGACTGCTGACTACTGCAGTTCTGGGCGGTGGGGGCGATTAGGGCCGCCCCAGTGGGGGGGGGTAAAAAAAAAGACGGCCACCCCACCGAAAAGAGTAGAGGGTTTGGAGAAGGTGGCT
>VXOE01000313.1:3403-6744 GCA_009840225.1 Caldilineaceae bacterium SB0662_bin_25
TTTTTTTTTTCCTCCCGGCGGGTGGGGGTGGGGGGGGCGGGCGCGCGGGGCCCCGGGCCGGGGGGGGGCCCCCCCCCCCCCCCCAACGCCCCCCCCCAGACTAGCCTCATCGACCGGGTGCCCTCGTTCCAGCATCGTGCCTGTTCCAACGTGCTTCCCCCAAATCCGACCTCGTGGCAAACATGAACCCATCGCCCCCCATCCCGAAAATCCATCAAAACCCCCCAAATCCAGATTCAGACAACAAAAAAAGATGTTCTTCGCGCCCCTTCGCGGATAAAGGTCTTGAAGTTCCTCGCGTCCCTTCGTGGCCCTTCGTGGATAAAGGTTTTGAAGTTCTTCGTGCCCCTTCGTGGCCCTTCGCGGATAAAGGTGTTGAAGTTCCTCGCGTCCCTTCGCGGATCGATTGGTCTTGTTTCTCAAAACCCCAAAACGTCAGCGGAGCCTAAAATCTACCCCCCACTCCCCCCCGCCGTCACCCGCTTCCGAAAATGCCCGAACACCTTCCGGATCCCCGCCGCAATATCAGCCGCGTCCTCATCGTCCATGCTCGGCTGCATCGAAAAGCTGAATCCACGCCGCATCAACTTCTCCCCATTCGGGCATTCAGTTAACTTGTATTCCACCGGCTTGTCCCGCCCGTAGTCAAAAGGAAACCGGCTGCGCCCGTAACAGTTCGGCGCCGACAGAAACTCGTTGCGATACAGCGGCCCCTCCTTGCCCGACCCGATGTACGGGCCGCCCGCCGGAATCCCCTCGTGGTTGAGCGCCTCCGCAAACTCCCACGCGTCGCATTCCATCCTGTCCGTGTCCAGCGTCATCCCCAGCACCCAGTGCGAGTGCCGGTCCCCCTCGCGCACCCGCTGCGGCCTGATCTCATCGATGTCAGATACATGCTCCATGATCTGCTGCGCCGCATGAATCTTCTTCTCGATGTACCCGTCCACCTTATTCAACTGCTCAATCAGGACCGCCGCCATCAGATCATTCATCTTGTAATTTGGCGCCAGAAAATAGTTCGCGTACGGCCGGCCCTCGAATGGCCCGCCATTCCGCGGCAGCGCGCAGTCAGAAAAGATCAGTGCCCGCTCCCACAACGTCTCGTTGTCGGACATAACTGCGCCGCCGCCCCCTGCCGAGAGATGTTTCCCCCCAAAACTGAAGCCGTTAATGTCGCCCATCGAGCCGACAACCTGCCCCTGGAATTCGGCAAAGTGGGCCTGGCAGCAGTCCTCTATCAGAAAAAGACCATGCCGGTCCGCAATGTCGCGCAGCGCCGCCATATCACAAGGGTTGCCAAAAAGATGCACCGCGATAATAGCCCGCGTCCTCGGCGTGATCTTCGCCTCTACGTCCGCCGGGTCCAGCGTGAACGTGTCGTCAATGTCGGCAAACACCGGCACGCAGTTGTGCAGCAGCGTACCGATGATGCTGCCCCCCGACGTCCACGGCGTAACGATGATCTCATCCCCCGGATCCGGATTGATCGCCCCCACACAAGTGTGCATCGCCGCCGTCCCCGAAGTCACCGTGACCACGTGCGCAACCCCATGCTTCGCCGCAAACGCCTCCTCGAACTGCCTCACCTTCGGCCCCTTCCCCAGCGCACCCGACAGGATCACCTCCGAGACCGCCTCGATATCCCCGTCCCCAAAATAATGGCTCGGTCCAAAGGGCAGCGTACGCACCGGCGCGCCGCCATTCATCGCTAACTGTTCGCCCATGACAACCTCTCTCCTTCGCGGTTGATTTCGCCCTGCTCAGTTTCGCCCTCGCCCAGCAGCCCCGCCATGATTCCGACCAGCCTCCCTAGATCGCGTGGCAACTGGTACGCCTCAGTATCCTTTGTAACTGTCTTCTGTCCTCTATCCAGGAGTCCAAACTGCCAGTTAGGCCCGGCTGTAACCACGCCGAACAACCGCGTCTGCATGCTTTTGGTAAAGCCCGCTGTCTTCGGACCGCCCAGGGCGCGACCGGCGCGCAGCGCCTTCCTCGCCCTACGCGGATGCACCGGTTCGACCGTAGGCATCGCAAACAACTCACTCACCGCCACCATCTGCACAGCCAGTTTCCTGAAACCGCCTTCCATCTCCTCGTTCATCACCCCGGCCACTACAATGTCATGCCTGCCCCGCAGCAAAAAATCGACAGTGCCTTGCAGCCGCCCGCCCGCAACCGCGTACTCGACGTTCATCTTGAACCTGACCTGGTCGAGCACGGCAAACAGAACCGGCGTCACATAGAACGCGCGCGCACTCGCTTCATTCTTCATCGGCACAAAGGGCAACCGCTCCCGCATCTGCGCGCGCATCTGCTCAACCTGCGCCGCAAAACGCGGATCCTCCTTGGATTGTAATGACAAGGGGGCGCTGCGAAAGCGGTAGCCTAGTTCGGCAAGTGTCTCTTCAGTCTCTGAATTCTGCTCGAGGATCTGGGAAAACGTATAGGGAGTTCCTTCTCGGAGTACCATGAATCTCCAGCGCTGGTACGCCTTGTCCGGCCCATCGGCCAGTCTCTGCCGCGTCGACGCCGCCGCCAACCCGCGCAGCCCAGGCCGGTTAGAGCCCTTTTTTCGCTTCCCAGATGGAAAAGAGTTGGCGCCCAACCCGCGGCCCAACGTGCCCCCATCCTAGCAAAGCGTCGGTCGCATGTCAAAGTGATTCGAATGTGCAGGAACGAAGACCCAGAGGCGAGAGTCTGGTACTTTCTGAGGAATGCGAAGAGGAACTGCCCGAACTGTTGCGTGCCATCAAGCCCGGACCCTGTTGGAACTTGGCCTCGCTCGATTCGATCGAACTTACACCGCCTTGAAACTCATTCTCTGACAGCGAGAGCGTTGACTTCAGCCGTGGCTGGGCCGGCAGGCAGATGTGCTAACACATCCACATACCACCACCAATGTTCAGGTGTTACGCCGCCGGCACGCTCGCGCCAGCTGGCCAGGTCTGCGATCCCTTGAATGGCCTCGTAGAATGTCTGAGCCTGCTGCACCAGCTTTCGATCTGCACGAGCAAGGCGAGTCTTCTGTTCACTGTCCAGGAGACGATCGGCCCTGTGCAGTTCGCTACGGGTCAATAGCATCTGCAGTTGCTCCATGCCGCTCACCTCGGGAAAGTCAACGTCAACTTCATACGCCGATAGTTTCTCTGCGATCGTCGTCATTGCAGGACCTCTTCAAGGGCTCCCATACTGTCAAGGGCAGCATTGCCTGGCTTCCAGCGCAAATGCTCTTGAATCTAACGAACTGTGTCTGCCTTGGCAACCGTCATTTCGTCCCATCAGATGGCTAGGGCTCGTTGACGTTTCAACCAGCCATCCCAACCGTAGGGGCACCCCTTGTG
>VXOE01000291.1 GCA_009840225.1 Caldilineaceae bacterium SB0662_bin_25
CGCCACGCCTCCCATACCCCGCCATCCCCCGTAGGGGCGCCCCTTGTGGGTGCCCTCGTGGACCCCCCACCCTCTTGGAAACTTCCCTAAACACTATAGTTCCCCCGTACGGTCACCCCTTGTGGGTGCCCCCGCGGACCCCCCACCCTCTTGGAAACTTCCCTGAACTCAATGTCCCCCCGTAGGGGCACCCCTTGTGGGTGCCCTTGTGGGTACCCCCGTGAATGGACAACTTAACCGGCCCGCAGATTCTAGCCCAGCCAAAACTCAGCGTAGTCTGGAATACGCGTCGCCCAGGTAAGACAAAAACACCCCGAGGGACGCCAATGCCTCTCCCCGCCAGGCTGGTGAATCCTGAAACTGTGTTGTCGTTCTTGGGGATGAAACCTAACTTCTCTGCGAAGATTCCTGCGGAGGACGGAACGCTGCCTCGCTATCCGCCATCTCCCGCGTGGCCGTCGCAGGAGAGGCGTCGGCCCTGTGCCGGGAGTTTGCCCGCCCAACTGCCGCAGAAGCCTCCTGCTCAATCTGGTCTGCCCCGCAGTTCACGCAAATATCCCACTCGTGACGTATCGCCTTTCCGCAGTTCGAGCAAGCATAGCGCAACTGACTATGGCAGTTTGAGCAGAAATTCCAGTGGTCCTGCACTGGCAAACCGCAATGGTGGCAGGCAAGCGTCGACTCCAGCTCCCTGAGAAGAGACTCCTCCTCAAGTGCGCGGTCGAATACATCGGCCAGAGTCTCTCTGGGGCGGACCATCATGTAGAGTACCAGCCCGACCAGCGGGAATACCAGTACCAGTAGGCTGGCCAGTACAATCGCCAGCCAGTCCCGTGTCCGGCTGCGAATGTCATTGAATGTCCAGATACCCATCGCAATCCAAAAGGCAAATAGGAACGCGCCCAGGAGAGCGACGAATATCCCGATCAGAGTTGCTATGGTGTTGGACAGTTCCGCCAGCATTCAGTACTCCAGACCTTTTGGGGGAGGAACCAGCTCGCTATCAGTTGAGTAGGTGTCAAACTGAAAGCTTCAAGAAAAATCTGCATTCGATGATTATAGCCCACCCAATCAGTTTATTCAAAAGAAAAGAGGGAATTCAATCTAAGCCCAATGCTGCCCTTTCAAATCTCCCAGGAAACCTTTTCCCTGCCTCTTGTCGCCAGATGCTTCAACTGTTATGCCAGACCAATGGGTAGTGATGAGGATTCCGTGAACGTGCACGCAACGACCTTTCTCTCAACGATGCCTTAATGTGACCGGTTCCAGTCAACTCCGGCCTCCCAGTTTGTTCCTGCAAAACTCATTTGAGTCCAATTTCAGGCCAATCCGCGCAAAACTGACTCTGTTGTGATACATATGGTATTGTATTATACTTGAGTAGGAACTTTCTTTGCGGAAAATTTCGCCAAGAAAACCGGCCGAAATTGGCATCTGACGCGTCTGCGGGGGGCGCCGCCTTACTCGGCTGGAATCTATCTTCCGTCCAGTCCAAGACTGGCAAGTTTAAAGTGATACTTTCTCACCATTCACCAAAAGGAGCATTGTATGAAAAGCATGCGGAAATTGAACAAAGCCGGCATGATTCTGTCGATGGTGATCGGCATGATCATCGCGGCCTGTATGAGCCCCGCAGCAGGCCCCGAAGTCGTCGAGTCCGACGAGGCGGCAGCGCCGGCAATGCAGGAAGTGCAGTCCACGCTTAGCATTGTCCAGGAACGCGGCAAGCTGGTCTGCATCGGTAATTCACAACTCCCCGGCTTCGGCTTCCTCGACTCCGAAGGCAACTTCTCCGGCTTTGATGTCGACTACTGCCGCGCCATCGCCGCCGCTATCTTCGGCGATGCCGACGCCCTTGAAGTCAGGCCCGCCACGGCTAGAGAGCGCTTCACCATCCTCTCCAGTGGCGAGGGCGACGTCATCATCCGCAACACCACCTGGACGATGTCTCGCGACACCGACTTGGGCATGAACTTCGGCCCCACCACCTTCTACGACGGCCAGGGCCTTATGGTGCGCAAAGAACTCGGCGTCGCCACACTCCCGGACCTGCAGGGGGCCTCTGTCTGCGTGATCACCGGCACAACCACTGAGCTCAACCTCGCCGACCAGTTCGCGGCAGCCGGTGTGGCCTACGAAGCAGTCGTCTTTGAAGACTTCGACCAGTCCTTCACAGCCTACGAAGAGGGCCGCTGTGACGCCGTCACAACCGACAAGTCCAGCCTGGTCTCACGCCAGACAACCCTTTCCGTTCCCTCGGACCACGTCATCCTTGACGTGACCCTCTCCAAGGAGCCTCTGGGTCCTGCCGTCCGCCATGGCGATGACCAGTGGTTCGACCTCGTAAACTGGGTCGTTTACGCAACCATGCTCGCCGAGGAACACGGCATCAGCTCCTCGAACATCGACAGCTTCATGGGCAGCGAAGACCCCAACATCCGCAAGCTGCTTGGCCTTGAAGGTGACTTCTGCTCCAAGGTCGGCATTGCCAACGCCGGCTGCTTCGTCGACGTGATCACCCAGGTCGGCAACTATGAGGAGATCTACAACCGCAATCTGGGCCCCGATACGGTCTTTGACCTCCCTCGCGGCCTGAACAGTCTCTACACCGACGGCGGCATCCTTTACGCCCCGCCAATCCGCTAAGTCTCTTCCGGCAGACGGACAGCGCGCCCAATTGAATAGGCACGCTGTCCGTCTGTCTGTCCATTCACCTTCTACAAGGCCCCAGCTCCTCTTCCGAGCGCCCGACCATGCAAAACATACATGCCAGTCAGGTCCGTCCGCCTTTCTACCGCGACGAACGCGTCCTGGGAGTCTTCAGCCAGATCCTCGTTGTCGTAATCGTCCTGGGGTTGGGACTCTTCTTCTTCAACAATATGATCACTGGGCTGCGCGAAAAGCACTCCGTTGCCATCACCTTCAGCTTCCTCACGCAGACCGCTGGCTTTGACATCGGCGAAAGCCTGATCGAATACTCACGTGAACGGACCTACCTCAGGGCCTTCGTCGTCGGTCTTCTCAATACCTTCCAGGTCGCTGTCCTCGGCATCATCTTTGCTACCGCACTCGGAATCCTCATTGGCGTCATGCGCCTTTCCACCAACTTCCTCGTCAGCAAAATCGCCGCCGTTTATATCGATATCTTCCGCAACATTCCCCTTCTCGTTCTGCTGATCTTTTGGGCGCAGGGCGTCTTCCTGAAGTTGCCGCGAGTGGCCGATGCCATCGTGCTGGCCGACGCCTTCTATCTCAGTAACCGCGGCGTTGCTATCCCTTGGGGACTCCCAACCGATTCTTGGGGTACCTATCTGATCGTCCTCGCGGCTGGCTTCATCGCCGGCGCTGTCCTCGCTTACTTCCTGCGCGAACACGGCAAGCGCACCGGGCGTATGCCGCTCGTTACGCTCTGGTTTATCGTGACCGTCGCCGCCGTCGGCCTCATCGGCTGGATCGTTCTGCCCCAACCCATGACACTCGACGTACCTACCCTGGAGGGATTCAACACACAGGGAGGCAAAATCCTCAGCCAGCAGTTCATGGCCCTGCTTTCCGGTCTCATCATCTATACCGCAGCCTTTATCGCCGAAGTCGTTCGCGCTGGAATTCAGTCCGTCTCCAAGGGCCAGCGCGAGGCCGCCACCGCATTGGGCCTGACCGCAGCACAGACCTTGCGCCTGATAATCTTCCCCCAGGCCTTGCGCGTAATCATTCCCCCTCTCACCAGCCAGTACCTGAATCTGACCAAAAACTCCTCCCTGGCCATCGCCATCGGCTACCCGGACCTCTTCGCCGTCGCCGGCAACACCATCCTGAACCAGACCGGCCGTGAAATAGAAATGTTTACCATGATCATGGGTACCTACCTGTCACTCAGCCTGCTGACCTCCTTTCTAATGAACATCTATAACCGCCGCATTCGCCTCGTCGAACGTTAGCGGCCGCAGAGAATAGAGATTTTCAAACGGGAAACGCAACCATAGAGCGCTCACAACGAGGATCGACCCACAGATGACCACAGCGGCTGGGACCCCAACGGACCGCTCTGTCCTTCCAGTAACCGAACGCTACACGCTTCTCGGGTGGCTGAGGCGCAACCTCTTCAGCGACCTCTTCAATTCGCTGCTGACCATCGTCGCCGTAGCCTCGATTTTCATCGTCGCCCGACTCATACTGCGCTGGGCATTTAATACAGCCGAGTGGGGTGTCATCCCGGCTAACTTCAACCTGATAATGCGCGGCCAGTATCCTGCCATCGAAGCCTGGCGCCTCTGGCTTGTCATCTATCTGCTCGGAACTACCGTAGGCCTTGTGTGGCGGCTCATTGTAGGCCAGTTCAACACCACCGCTCGCATTCTCGTCGCCATACCTTTGGTCCTGATGCTCATCCCCTTCTTTTCCATGGGGACGCGGCTCTACCTCATGATTACCGCCGTCGCCTCTTTCGCTGGCTACTTCATCGCTGGCTACCTGCCCATCCAGCACCGCGGCCGCGCCGCTTCCTACTTCGTCATGGCCTACCTCGTAGTTATGCTGATCCTCTTGCGCGGCGCCGGCGCTGACGACGGCCCCATGCCGCCCGTCCAGCCAATTCTCTGGGGAGGCCTCCTGCTCTCCCTCCTGCTGGCCTTCTTCGGCATCACGCTCTCATTCCCGCTCGGCGTCTTGCTCGCCCTTGGCCGACAGTCCAAGCTGCCCGCCATCCGCGTAATGAGCGTCATCTACATCGAATTCATCCGCGGGGTCCCTCTCATCAGCCTGCTCTTCATGGGTCAGATCATGCTTCAGCTCTTTCTGCCCGACGGCTTCCCACTCGTGGATCGCGTCCTGCGCGCCCTCGTCGCAATAACGCTCTTTTCCGCCGCCTATACCGCCGAAAACGTGCGCGGCGGCCTCCAATCGATTCCCCGCGGCCAGTACGAAGCCGCTCAGGCTGTCGGCCTCAGCACCTACCAGTCCACCATTCACATCATCCTGCCCCAGGCCCTGCGTGCCGTAATCCCCGTTCTCGTGGGGCAGTTCATCAGCCTGTTCAAAGACACTACCCTGGTAGCACTGGTCGGAATCTTCGACCTGCTCGGAATCGCCCGTACCATCATCGCCAACCCCGACTGGCTCGGGACCCAGCAGGAGGTCTTCGCCGTCATCGCCGTCCTCTTCTGGATTTTCAGCTACACCATGTCCTTCGCCAGCCGCCGCCTCGAACGGCGCTTGGGAGTCGGCCAGCGCTAGTCATAGCACGCTACAACCATTCCGCGAAGTCTGTGCCTTCGCATGTGCCCAAACGAGGTGCCAAAAATGTCAGAAAACGCCTCCGCCGACGAAATCATCATCTGCCAGGACGTCTGCAAATGGTTCGGCGACTTCCAGGCCCTCAAGAACTGCACCCTGCGCGTTCAGGCCCAGGAAGTGGTCGTCATCATCGGGCCTTCGGGTTCCGGTAAATCCACCTTCATTCGCTGCATCAACCGTCTTGAAGAGCACCAGGCCGGCGACATCATCGTCGACGGTATCCCGCTCACCCGCGACGTACGCAACATCGAACAGATCCGCTCCGAAACCGGCATGGTCTTTCAACAGTTCAACCTCTTTCCACACCTCACGGTGCTGGAAAACATCACGTTGGCCCCAATCCAGGTTCGGAAGATGAAAAAGGATGAAGCCATGGACACCGCCATGGGCCTGCTCAACCGCGTCGGTATACCCGAACAGGCCGACAAATATCCCGGCCAGCTCTCCGGCGGTCAGCAGCAGCGCGTCGCCATCGCCCGCTCGCTCGCCATGTCTCCCAAGATTATGCTCTTCGACGAACCGACTTCCGCCCTGGACCCGGAGATGATCAAGGAAGTCCTCGACGTTATGCAGGAGCTGGCCGAGACCGGCATGACCATGCTCGTAGTCACCCACGAAATGGGTTTCGCCCGCGAAGTCGCAGACCGCATCGTCTTCATGGACGGCGGCGAAATCATGGAAGTCGGCACGCCCGAACACTTCTTCACCAACGCCCAGCACGAGCGCACCAAGCTCTTCCTCAGCCAGATCCTTTGAGACCAGCGCAGAATCAATCGCAGCCGGAAAGATGACGGCAAAGCAACGCTCCGTCACCGCATATTCAGACTTGAGACGTCCAGAGATCGGGAATAAGGATGAAAAAGACACGCCTGGTATTGCTGATAGTCGTAGCCCTCCTTGGCATCACTGTGCCGCTCTACGCGCAGGAAGCCGGCCTGACCCTCGAAGATTTGGCGGACCGGGTTGAAGCCATGGTGGAACTGATCTCCTCCATGTCCGACCGCCTGGCCACCTACGAAGAACGGCTTGCAGCCTTGGAAGCAACGGCTACGCCAACGGTTACGCCCACGCCGTCGCCCACGCCGTCGCCCACGCCACCGCCCACGCCGACGCCAACGGCAACCTCCGCGTCGCCAACTGTCAGCATCACGCGCGCCATGAACGTGCGCGCCGGCCCGGGTACCAACTACCCCATCGTGGGACAGGCCTCGCCGGGAGATCAATTCCCCATTTCCGGCAAAAATCCTGCCGGTGGATGGTGGCAGATCATATACGGCGGCCAGTACGCCTGGGTCTACAGCCCGCTGGTGACGGCAACCTATCCCGAGCTCGTGCTTGTGGCGCCCGTCATTCCCACGCCGCCGCCGACCCCTATCCCGACCGCCACGCCCATCCCGCC
>VXOE01000097.1 GCA_009840225.1 Caldilineaceae bacterium SB0662_bin_25
CCCCAAAATCTTGTCATGCGCCCCCGCAAAGTGGACCCCCACCCCGCTCCTCGTCCGGCCAATGCCGCCCCCGCTGGCGTCTATGCGGTGGGTCACCGTTTCCGGCGGATCGAACTCCCCTTCCAGATAGCCGGCCATCCACGCCATCGGCTCGTCCAGCAGCATCAACAGAATGTCGAACAGGTGCGTAACATTGTGGACCAGCCCGTGCGTGCAGTACGCCGTCGCCTCCCGCACCTCGCCCACCGCCCCGTCGGCAATCAGTCTGCGCGCGTAGCGGTAATGTTTCATCCAGCGGCGCCCGTGCCCAATCGTCAGCTTGGTCCCGTGCTGCCGGCAGGCATCCATCATGCGGTCACACTCGGCCAGGGAAATCGCCATCGGCTTCGTGACCAGGATCCCCTTGACACCGGCCGCGGCCGCTGCCACCGTCGCATCGGCGTGCAGCGGGGCATGCGTCGCCACGCCCACGATATCGAGGTTCTCCTCCTCCAGCATCTCATTGTAGTCGGCGTAGGTACGCACGTCGCCGTAACGCTCCTGGAACCGGGCGCGGCTCTCCTCACCTGGCGCCGCCCCGGCCACCAGGCGTGTCCTCGGCTCGTGCGCGAACGCCGCCGCGTGGCTGTAAGGCACCAGAAACACCGGGTGGCCTACCATTTCGTCATCGATGATCGCGCCCATGCGCCCAAGCCCGATGACGCCGGCGCGGTACTCTCCGTTCATGTCAGATGCCTCAGGATAATCGCGGGATTTAGTCGCCGTGTAAGGGGCGGTGGCACTGTATGTTGGCCCGAATCATGTCTTTCTTATCGTCTCAACCGGAAGCGACCAGCCGGCCCACTCCTGCCCGCAGCGCGGACATCGTTCCACGTTGGATATGACCTTGTCGCCGCACATGCACCACATGAGCCAGCCCGGTTCGCCTTCGGGCAAGGGCGGGATCCCCATACCGGCCGAGTCCATGATACTCCAAATGAAACGAACGATGCGAACCGCTACGCGTCCCGATGTCAGCGGCTCCTTGTCCTCCTTGATGCAGTCAATAAAATGACGAATCTGCACCGCCGAGCTGTCCACCGGTTCGAGCGTCTCGATCACCTGCCCGCCCCGCATGATCCTCCCATTGCCCCGACTGGTCGAATCGATGAAGACAGAATAACCGTTGCCATAGGCCGTCAACTGTTCGCTGTGTCCCCCGGACCCGAAACTGCTGGTCATCGATCCCACCGCGCCGCCCCGAAAGCGGATGTTCGCAAGCGTGTGCCCTTCCCGCTGCGCGTTGAACATATCGCACTGCGCCGTCACCTCCGCCGGTTCGCCGCACAGGTAATAAAGAGGGTCCACGATATGGTTACGGACAAGGCCCATATAGGCCGGTTCAGGCCGGACATAGTTCGCCAGCAGCACCTCAGGAGGTTCGTCCCCAAAAAGCGCCTTGACCCGCTGCAGCGCGTAAGTCCGGTTCCAGGCCACCATCAGATGCTTTCCGGCCTTCTCCGCCGCCGCCGCCATTTCCTCCACCTCCGCCACCGTATAGGCGGGCGGCTTTTCCACCAGCACATGCACCCCGGCCTCGAAGCTGTGGAGCGTCTGCGGATGGTGCGCTAGATCGGGCGTGAGAATGAGAACCGCGTCCAGCTTAACGCTTTCCAGCATCTCGCTGATCAGCGAAAAGGTCCGGTCGACGTTGAACTCCTGCGCCGCGTCCTCCAGGCGCTGTGGACTCAAATCGGCCAGCGCAGCGAACTCGACGTCCTCCAACCGTGCCAGGGCTCGGGCCAGGCCCAGCCCTCGATGTCCTACACCGGCAACACCAACGCGAATTTTCATGATAATTCCCTTTGTGCACCTACTTCTGCCCGCTGGGGGTCAACATGCGCGGATTGAGCGCATCGTTCAGGCCGTCTCCCAGAAAAGTAAAGGCCAGTACCGTTACGAACAGGACCATGCCCGGCATGACGACCAGGTGAGGCCGGTAGCGCCACTGCACCAGGTTTTCCGCGATCATCATGCCCCAACTCGCGCCCGGCGGCTGTATGCCCAGCCCCAGATAGCTCAGAGACGCCTCGGTCAGCATCGCCCCGCCAAAACTGGCGCTCAGCGAAACAATGACCGGCCCCAGGGCATTCGGCACCAAATGGTGGACGATGATGCGCCACTCCTTCGCCCCGACTACCTGCGCCGAGCTGACATACTCCGTCGCCCGCAGCGACAGCACCTGCCCCCGCACCAGCCGCGCCAGGTTCGGCCAGCCCGTGATGCCCAGCACCGCGAAGATCAGCAGATAGTCCAGGTAGAGCGTATTGCCCAGCGCCCGGATCCCGTACTGTTGGACCAGTGCATCGCCAAATCGAATGAAGGTCGGCTTCAACGTGGCCGCCAGAAAGACCGCCAGCAGTATATGCGGAAACGCCTGCAGAAAGTCAATCGTTCGCACCACCAGCGCATCCACATATCCACCCATATACGCGCCCAACGCGCCAATCAGGACGCCCAGGACGAAGGCCATCGTCGTCGTCACCACCGCAACCATGATTGCCGTGCGCCCGCCCGCCAGGATCCGCGACAGCATGTCCCGCCCCAGTTCGTCCGTGCCCAGCGGGTGCAGCCTCGTCGGCGGCTGCGCGATGTTGTCCCAGTCCTGATACAGATGGTCGTAGGGGGTCAGAAAGGGCCCGAACGCGGCGATAAAGAAGACAATGAAGATGACGACAATGCTCCCCATCGCCAGCCGGTTGGCGATCAGCTGCGTGAAAGCGTCTTTCCAAAGGTTGCGCTCAGGACGCCGAAACTGATCGTTCAGCAGTTCACGCCGCTCTTCGGCCTGAGTTTCCTGCTCCGCCATAACTCAGTATTCCCGCCACTCTGGCTTCATTCTCACGGTCAACTGTCGCGCCAACCGGATGGCGATCAGTACAATCGCATCTTACCCGACAGAACGCTACCGCCGCGCTCTTTCCCCTACCCGCACCCGCGGGTCAATAACGCCGTAAAGAATATCCACCACCAGGTTCATGAACAGAATGATCGCCGCACTGAAAAGCGTGGTGATCATCAGGACCGGGTAGTCCAGGCCGATAATGCCCTGCCACACCAGCCAGCCGAATCCGTGGATATTGAAAATCTGCTCGACAAAGATACTGCCCGTGATAAAGCCGCCAAGCGAGGCCGCCGTGATCGTAAGTATCGGCGTGAACGCATTGCGCAGCACGTGGCGCACGATGATCAGCCGCTCCGTCAGACCCTTGGCCCGCGCCGTCCGCACGTAGTCCTGGCTGATCGTCTCCAGGATGCTCGACCGCCACTGCCGCACCAGGCCCGCCGTTCCCGTGAAGCCGATCAGCATCATCGGCAGAATGATCTTCTGGCTGAAGATGCCTTCCCAACCGATGCTGCTTTCGATCCAGCCAAGTCTCAGAATGAACACGATCATCAGCATCGGCGCCAGAACAAAAGTGGGAATCGTAGACACCGCCACGGTCGTGCTGACGATAATGTAGTCAATCGCCCGGTTGTGGAATCTGGCCGCGATGATCCCCAGAATGGTCCCGCTGACGAACCAGAAGAACATCCCCACCATCCCCAGCTGAATGCTCTTCGGCCACGCCTTCGCCAGCATCACGTTGATCGACCTCTGCCCGGACAGTATCGAGTAGCCCAGCTGGCCCTGCATCAGACGCCCCAGGAACTCACCGTACTGGACGATGAATGGGCGGTCCAGCCCGAGCGAATGGCGCACACGTTCCCTCAGCTCCTCGTCCCAATAGGCCTCCTGCAATAGCTCCATCAGCGGGTCGCCGGGACCGTAATGGGCGAGGATGAACGTTAGTGCCGAGGCGGCGATAAGTGTGGGAATTATATAGAGCAGGCGCCGGATAATGTATGCGCTAATCCTTTAACCTCCTTGCGGCCGGTACTCTGCCGGCTCAATGCCTGCGCACTTTGAACGACCACAGGTACTCAACCAGGTCATCCAACTCCTTCGGTTCCATCTCCAAATCGGTCGCGTTCTCGTGATACGCCACCAGGTAGACCTTCAGCTTACGCGTCGTCACAGTGTCTGCGTATGACCCGTCTCTGAACCGGTCGTCGATCTGACCGCCGGCCTTGGTGGTATCGGCCGTCTCGCCGCCTCCCTGGCTGATAATTGTATGGCACTCAGCGCAGCGTTCCTCGAAGATTGTCTCGCCTCTCGCGATCGCAGCTTTCTGCCCGCCCATCCCGCATGCCGCCGCCAGGTTAAGGGTGACAACGGCCGCCGCCAGCGCGTAATATACGCGGCGGCCCAAACTTCGTGGGTGATGACGGTGGGTGGGCTGCATGTCATGTCCTGTGCAGCTGAAAGCAGGGCGGAAGGCGGCAGTAGCCGGGGCTATACTGGTCCGGCATAGCCCCTGGGTACTAGACTGGTCTACTGCCTGCCCTCCCACCTCGGAAACTTAGTGTTCGGCAATCCAGACTTCATCCGGGTGGAGCAGCCGCGAGTTGAAGCCCAACTCGAAATTCCGCACCCACGGCTTGACCAGGAAGTAGCGCGAATCCAGGTAAGTCGGGATCATAATATACAGGCTGTACATGTAATCCTCGACCTCTTTCCACGCCTCCATCCGCTCCTCTACATTTTGGATCGCCTGCGCCTTTTCGATCAAGGCATCCAGCTGGGGGTCCTGGTGCTTCAGGTAGCCGTCATTGAAAGGACCGTCTGAGTGCCACAGCGGCCAGATCGCCTCCTGGGGATCCAGCGCCTGAATGCCATGCGCCCAGCTGCCCACGTTGGCCAGTTCCCGCTCCTCAGGTGTCGTTCGCTGCTTGATCAGAAGTTCAATCTGGACACCCAGCACCTGGTACACCTGCTGTGCGATCGCCTGCCACAGGAGACTGCGGTCGCCCAGTGTCGTTCCCGGCGGCGCGTACACGCGAATCGGCTCGACCAGGCTCGGGTCGCCCTGATAGCGGGATTCGGCGAAGGCCTGCAGCGCCCCCTCCACGTCCTGCGTCAGACCGGGCCGGTCATCGCAGTTGTGGTGCGCACAGTAAGGCCCGTACGGCCCGCCCGTGAGCGTCTTGAGCTTGAAAAAGCGTCCTCGCATCACCTTCTCGATGATCTCGTCCATGTCGATCGACTTGATGAACGCCTCGCGCATCTTCGGATCATCGAAAGGAGGCTTGTCGGTGAACAGAACCTGGGCCAGATAGTTCTGGGTGGGCCAGAACCGGAGTTCATCATGCAGCGGATTGTCCGGTTCCAGGATTTCTGACAAGATCGGACCGGCAACCCAGACCACGTCGAACTCGTCATTCTCATAACCGATCAGCATCGTCTCGGCCGGCAGGCGGCCCTGCAGAATCAGCTTGTCGAGCTTGGCCGGCTCGCCGGGCCAGTGCGGGTTGCGCTCCAACACGAGCAGATTCTCGTCGGGATCGAAGCTCTCCGCCTGGAACGGGCCTGCGCAGCCTCCGCCATCCTCCAGCCAGTGTTTCTCCGCCGTACCCGCCTCCAGCTGGCCCTGCTCACAGACGGCCATCGGCGTACCGGTCGACCAGCGGTTCCACATCGGCGCCGGCTGTATCATCTGCACCTGCAGCGTGAAATCGTCCACGACGGTCAGGCCCGACATCGCATCGGCGGTCTCGTTGTACAGGTCCATGGCGCCTTCAATGAACATGAAAAGGCGTAGTGGCCACTTGCCGACGCGCAACGACCGCTCCCACGTGTACTTGATGTCGTGCGCCGTAACGGGATTCCCCGTCTTCCCAAACTTCAGATCCTGGCGAAGATTGTAAGTATAAGTGAGCCCATCATCGCTCACCTCGAAACTGTCACATAGCCAGCAGGTTACCTCCTCCTCGCCCGTATCCGGGTTCACCACAACCTCGGTGAGCGCAGAGAGCAGCCCCGCACCGTAGTAGTAGTCGGCGCCCGTCCCGGTCGCGGGGTCCCAGCGGAAGCTGCAACACGGGGCAAAGCGCAGAACCTGCTCCTCTGCAGGCTCCATCGACATCATCGCTTCCTCTTCGACATCTGCCGCCGGCTCCGCGCCGGCGGGAACACACGCGGCAATGCCAAACATCAACAGCAAGAGCGTCGCCGCCACAAACCAGAGCGTTCTGTGCCTTCTCATGAGAAGATCTCCTTTTGTGGAACAATGACCAAACCGACTCCATAGCCAATATCCGAGCTTCTCAAACACAACTGGTGCATCCTCTCCTAAGGACCGGTTGTGCACCCTGACCGGTCCACCCAATCAGGTTCGCTGCCAATCTTCGTCACGGCTGCCATCCAGTTCCGGAAAGCTCTTCAAAAATCAGTCCGGCGCGTTTCGTGTCCCGGTTGCCTCTTCCGTACTAATCACGACTCTCTTTCAGCCACCCTGGGACCTACAATGTAAATTATATATAATGTTCAGCCCCTGTCAACGATGGAAAATAAGATCGACGGCGACGACTAAGTCCTTGCCCAAGGGCGCTCATGATTAAGCATGGCGAGAATTGTATCTCTCTCCTCACTCCTCTTTACTCTCTCCTCGCCTTTGGGCGGTCGGGCCTGTTCGGCCCTCCCTTGTGCGGGGGCCGGTGTCTTATTCACATCTCCGACCCCACCAGACGTAGAGG
>VXOE01000135.1 GCA_009840225.1 Caldilineaceae bacterium SB0662_bin_25
GGCCGTATCTTCGAGGCCCTGCATTTCGGCGTCGATGTTTTCGACGGCCTCCTGGATGGAGATCTCGCCAGTGAGCGCTCTTTCGGCTTCGCGCCAGGCGGGGGCCGGGTTGGCGACGTGGTGGCCGGCGTAGCGGGCGTGGGGCCAGACGCCGAGGGCGCATTTTTTGGAGACGGCACCGTAGGTGGTGTCTTCGATGCGCGGGTCGGCGTAGACGGAGGGCGTCATGAGGCTGCCGGAGTAGAAATCCATGGCCTGCAGCTGGCCTTCGGTGCTCATGATCATGTCGATGAACGCGATGGAGGCGTTCAGCTTGTCGGAGTCGTCGCGGAGGCGTTTTGAGAGGGCCCAGGAGCCGATGTGGCTGGGGCAGAGGATCCGTTCGCCGGCGTCGGGGTGACTGGGCATGGGCACGGCTTCGAGGTTGAGCGGGAACTGGTTGGCGAGGACGCTGTAGGTCCAGGAGCCCATGCCTTCCATGGAGAGGATGCCGTTGGCCATGTCCTGCCAGACGTTGTCGATGAAGTCCCAGTCGAAGAGGCGGTGTTCGTAGATGATGTCGTGCATGAACTGGAAGGCGGCGATGCCTGCTTCGCTGTTGTAGGTGAAGGTGGCGGTCTCGACGTCGTAGGGTGCGCCGCCGAGCTGGTACATGATCGTCTGGGGGAAGAGGCCGAGCATGCCGGTTAGGGTCCAGGCGGCGTGGGTCATATTGCCGTCGTCGTCGATCTGGCGGACCTTGAGGCAGTCGTCGATGACGACGCCGAGGTCGCTCCACTGTGTCCAGTCGCCGCCGGCTTCGGAGAAGTGGTCGGTGTTGAGGACGAGGACGCAGTCGGAGAGGCCGGAGATGTAGGGGTAGTAGTAGGCCTTGCCTTCGGGTGCGTTGACGGCGGTGAAGGCGGCGGGGAAGAAGCGTTCCTCGAGGGCGTTGCGGCCGCCGGCGAGGTCGGTGATTTCGAGGAAGACCTGGGAAACGTCGGTGGCGACGACCCAGTCTGTGTAGTGATAGTTGATGTCGCCCTCATTGCCGGCGGCGATGGAGGGGAGGAGTTTGGCGAGCAGGTCGCCGTAGCCGATGGGCTGTGTGTTGACGGTTACGCCGGGCTCGACTTCAGCGAAGGCCTCGGTGGCCCAGGCGAGGATGCGGTTCATGCCGTCCCAGTCCTGGTGCCAGACGGTGATTTCGGCTTCGAGCTGATCGGGCATGTCGTCTGCCATGTCACCGCCGGTCATGTCGCCGGCGACGGGTGCGCAGGCGGCCAACACGGCGCCGGCGGTTGCGGCTGACGAGATTTGCAAGAAGCTGCGGCGACTCAATTTGCTGTGCTGCATCGTTCGGTTCCCTTCCGCCCTGCTGGGCATCGATGAGTGAAATGTTGCTGGATTCCGGCTTTCGACGAATGTTGCGAAATTTGTGTGATCTCTATATGACCAGGCAGCGGGTCGGACTGCGCTGCAGCCTGGTCCGCCGAGTTGCGAGCTAGTAGAACCAGTCCACCTTTTCCGAGCGGCCCGTGCGGGCCGAGATCAGGCCGGCTTCACAGACGGCGACGTTGTTGGCGCCGGCCTTGGAGGTGATGGGGTTTTCGGCTTTGCCCTCGAGCAGGTCGAGAAAGGCGACGACGGACCCGGCCCAGCCGTGACCGCCGACGACGTTGCCGGTGGAGGTGTCCTCGAGCTCGACGGGTTCCCGGTCGCGGCGGTAGAGGCTGCCTTCCTTGAGTGTGCCGGTGAGGCCGTAGCTTTCGAAGAAGCCGTGCCAGGTGGGGCCGGAGCAGCCGGTGGTGACGTGGCACTTGCCGAGGACGCCGTTGGCGAATTTCATTATCAGAATATAGCAGTCCTCGCTGGGGAACTCGGGAACGCAGCGGGCGCTGCTGTACATGGAGACCTCTTCGACGGGCGAGTCGACGGCCCAGAGCATGAGGTCGATGGGGTGAATGCCGCCGCCGAGAAGGATGTTCTGCGGGTTGTCGGCGTCGATGCGCCAGGGCGTGTGGTGGCGGCCGTGGGGCCAGTACCAGGCGGTCATGTCGTGGATGTAGTCGCCCTGGATGAAGAAGGGTTCGCCGATCTCGCCGGCTTTGGTGGCGAGGACCATTTCGCGCCAGGGGTAGACGTAGCGCATGGTCTGGTCGGTCATGACGTGGAGGCCGGTGCGCTCTTCGACTTCGATCATGCGGCGGGCGTCGGCGACGCTGGTGGCGAAGGGCTTTTCGACGAGGGCGTGGCAGCCGCGTTCGAGGGCGGTGATGGTCTGGTCGGCGTGGAGGTGGTCGGGGCCGGCGACGACGACGACGTCGGGGTTGGTTTCGTCGAGGAGTTGCTCGTAGTCGGTGCTAGCGGCGGCGTTGGGGTATATATCCAGAGCTTCTTCGAGCTGGGTGCCGACGGGGTCGAAGAGGCCGACTATGTCGCCGCGGCCGTCGGCGGCGGCAACGTGGGCGCAGTGGAGGCCGGCTCCGCCTGAGCCGCAGATCAGGAATTTGACGGGCGGCATTCTGGTTTATTTCTCCGGGTTATGATGGGCGATGGGAGATTTCGCGGAGTACACCTTTTTCTTATCCGCGAAGGGACGCGAAGGGGCGCGAAGAACACCTTTTTTGTCCGCGGACGACGCGGAGGGGCGCGGAGAGCATCTTTTTGAATTGCTGAGGGTTGGGTGGTCATTGTTTGGGTCAGAAGTCGTTGAAGACGTCGACGGCGTTGCCGGTGTGGATGGATTCCCAGGCGGCGACGCCGGCGGCTACCGATTTGGCGCCGTCGAGGACGCCGGGGGAGGGGTCCTTGTCGTTGTCGAGGCAGTCCTGGAAGTGGCGCATGTAGCGGATGACGGTGGCGCCGTGTCCATAGGCGCTGAGATCGGTTTCGGCGTCGTAGGGGGTGGTCTCGACTTCTTCGGTGTTTTCGTCGAGGACGACGCGAATTTCGCCGGGCTCGTTGTCGGTGTACTCGCCCTGGAGGCTGCCCTTGGTGCCGTAGACGCCGTACTGCATCATGGGCAGGGGCGGGTGGACGATGCCGTAGAGGCCGGAGACGCGGCCGATGACGCCGGAGGTGAATTCGGCGTTGATGAAGAAGTTGTCGGGGATGGGGTAGTCGGGGGTGAGGCCGCCCTTGTTGGCGACGGCGTGGACTCTCTTGATGTCTCCGCCGAAGGCGCGGATGATGTCGATGCTGTGGACGCAGCCGCCGAACATGAAGTCCTGGGGCATCGTGAGGCGCCAGGGGGTGAAGTCGTAGATGGGGCGCATGTCGTGCAGGTAGAAGCTTTCGAGGGCGATGAGGCTGCCGAGCCGGCCGTCGTCGTAGATCTTTTTGGCGGCGAGGAACTGGCGGTCGAAGCGCATGGTCTGGCCGACGAGGAACTTGGCGCCGGTCTGGCGTACGAGGTCGACGAGGCGGCGGGCGTCATCGAGGGTGGTGACCATGGGTTTGGTGCACATGACGTGCTTGTTGTTTTCGAGGGCGCCGATGCAGGACTCGGCGTGGAGGGCGTCGGGGGAGTAGACGCAGACGACGTCGACGTCGTCGCGGGCGACGATGTCGCGGTAGTCGGTGCTCCAGTAGGGGATGTTGAACTGGCGTGCGGCCTGTTCGAGGACGTCGGGGCGGCGGGCGCAGGCGGCGGTTATGGTGTAGCGCAGGTCGGGTTCGTCCCGGAGCATGGTCATGGTTGAGGCCATGTTGGCGGGGCCCAAGCCGATGATGCCGAGGCGGATGGGTGAATCGCTCATTTTATGTGGCTCCTCACGGGGAGAGGCCGCACAGCAGATTTGGGTGCGGCTTGATTACTGAGTACGGTGCGCAAATTTTCTCCTGGCCGCTGGATGACATGGCGGGGGTTTGGGATGCAACGGGCGGCATTTGTGGTGCTGGCTGCAATCAAAACGACGTGAAGTGGGCCGAGGAGAAGTTTATCGAGAACGGCGCGCAAGAGTTTCCATTGCAGAAATGTGTACAAATCAGATGAACGGGCGCCGGTGAAGCGAGACCGGCGGGCCTTGCCGCGAGCCCTTGGGACACAGAAGGGCGTGGTTTCGGAGAAGAATAGTGGAAAGGGGGGCATGTGTCAAACAGGTTTGAGAGGGGCCCAACCAGGGCACCCACAAGGGGTGCCCCTACGGGTGGTGGGGTTCAGGCGAAGGCCAGTTTGCTTCCGCTGTTGGTTTGGACGGCGTAGCGGAGGGCGTCGTAGGTGTCGTCGCCGCCGATGCCCTCTTCGTTGACGTCGACCTTGAGGACGTCCTCGGGGTTTTTGGGGTCGTTCTGGAGGTTGGGGAGGCATTCGATGAGGTTGCGGCAGCGGTTGAAGATGAAGAGGGAAGGGGGGATGCCGGCGTTTGGGTTGCCGAGGCGGGCGCGGATCTCGTGCGCGCCCTGGATGCGGTCGGTGTCGGCCCTGGTGAAGGCGAGGCCCTCGTCGAGATAGTCGTCGGAGATGGTGTATTGGGACTTCTGGGCGAAGACGTCGGCGCCGGCGAATATGTAGTCGCGGGTCGCGCGGTGGGCTCCGTTGCGCTCGAGCATGGCGTGCACTTCTTTGGCGTGCTGTTGGGGCAGCCAGCCGTTCTGGACGTGTTCGTCGAGGACGTAGAGGTTGTCGTCGCCGTCGACGGCGAGGAGGAGGAAGACGGTGGGGTGTTTGTAGCCGTAGTCCATGCCCATGAAGAAGTGCCATTCGGAGGGAATGGGGAAGGGTTCGATTACGTGGAGGTCGTAGTTGAAGTTGTCGAGGAACTGGCCGGCGGCGATTTCCCAGTCGCCGTAGCGGTGGGCGCGCAGTTTCCAGCCGGTGTTTTCTTCGAGTTTGCGGCGGTAGTCGGGGTCGATAACGGCGTTGTCTTCGATGGTGGCGGGGATGAAGCGGGTATCGAGCTCCTGGTGATTGCGGAAGGGGTCGACGAAGCGTTTTTTGTACCAGACGTGGCCGATGCCGCCGGGATTGGTTGTGGTGTAGATGCGGGGGCGGAAGTTCTTGCTGGTGCGGTTGGAGTCGCGCAGGGCCTGCATTTTGGTCTCAGTAAGAGAGGTGGCTTCCTCGATGAGGATGACGTCGTATTGGATGCCGAGGAACTGGTCGATATCGTTTTCGGTGCGGATGTGCCCGACAGAGATGCGGGAGCCGTTGGGGAAGATGAGGAGTCCTTCGGACTTGACGTAGCGGTGGGGGACGTTTCTGAGGACAGTGCGGCGGAGGTCGTCGAACTGTTCGCGTGCCTGTTTGGCGTAGCGGCGGATGAAGAGGACTTTGAGTTCGGGGAAGCGGCGGCAGTCGTCGAGGGCGGTCTGTGCGAGGGCGGCGTGGGATTTGCCGGGCCCGCGGGCGCCGCCGAAGCCGATCTGGGTGGGGCCGTCGGGCAGGTCGCAGAGGCGTGCGGCGGCGTGGAACTCGAGCTGTCTGGGCTGGGGGAAATAGCCGGCGGATATGAAGTTTTTGACCTGTTGGGGCGAACAGTCGAGATGGTGCGCGGCTCTTTCGAGACGGGCGATTTTGTCAATCAGTTTCTTGGCTTTCATCGGCGTACATGTCCAGGATTTTTTCAATTTCAGGGTCCAGTTCCGGCCAACCGTCGTTGGCGGAGAAGTGGTCGGAGGCACGAAGCGCCTGCCGTTCGCGGCGCTGGAGGTCTGAGGCGGTTCTGAGGAAGCCGCGCAGGGACGGGAGGTAAGCGCGGGCCTCCTCTTTGGACAGATTGAACAGGTCGGCTGCGTCGAAGACGGAGGAGACGGCTTCGAATATTTTGGTATTGAGGTGCAGGTTGCGTTCGCGAGCTTCGGCTTCGCGGGCGGTCTCGAAGGCGGCTTTTTCTTCGCGTCCGGCCTTGTCCCAAGCAATGCCGCGTTCTTCCCAGCGCCATTCTTTGGCTCGCTTGCTGGCGGTGCGGGAGAGCTTGCCGCTGCCGTTCGTCCAAATGCGATAGGCAGCTGTGGGTGTGCGCGTCGGGCCCAAACCGAGGTAGATTCCGAAACGGGTGTACCATTTAGGCGGCTCACCGGGCTGCTGTTCCCAGGGTTTGGGGGCGGTTTTGTCTGTCATTTCTGAGGTTTCTTCAGTCATTTCGTTAGTATAGCACATCTGATCGGTGTTTTTTTGAGGAATATTGGAAATTGGGAAAAGTCGGGTCAAGTCGGGTCAAGTAGGCTTAAGTCGGGTAAAGTCGGGCGAAGTCGGGTGAAAAATTTTTGTCTTGACCCGACTTCTTTGGATTTCTTGGCGTTGAGAGCAACGTGCGACGCCAGGCGTCGCGGTTGGGGGACGCGGCCGGCGGGTACGAAGTTTCCTGGCAAGGATGGGTTACAGGTGTGAGATTGGGCGGCTTTTTTTGGATCGGTAGGTGTGGAAGCGGTTGCGGCATTCGGGCGATTCGTCGGGTTTCGGTGACAGTTTTCGGGAAGGGTATAGTTTGTCATGTGGTAAGTATAGCACAGATGATCGGGGTTTTTGAGGAGATTTGTGAAAATCGGGTGAAATTGGGTGAATTGTGTTTTTGGGGGGATGGATTTGTGTGTGATGGGGGGGCGTTGGGCAGGGTCTTGGGGGTTGAT
>VXOE01000339.1 GCA_009840225.1 Caldilineaceae bacterium SB0662_bin_25
CCATAGCAATCGCCCGCCCAATCCCCCGCCCGCCACCAGTGATCAGAGCTACCTTCCCGTCCAACGATTGCCCTGCATTCGTCATCTTAGACATTAGCGTCAACCTTCCCATGACGCCCGTTCGTCCTTGAGGTAGGCTTCCACCTCCTCCGCGCTCCTGAAAAGACGCTGCCCGGGCGCCTCTTTCAGAATTTCAACCGCAGACCGCCGCTTAGTCACCGAGGAGTGAACGACGACGCTGACAGACTCCCCAACCGGAAGCTCCTGGTCCACAATTTCAATCCTGCCCCCAGGCAACACCGTCGTTCTGATGTGCAGGGTCTTTTGCATTGTCCGTCTCTCCTTTCATGCAATCGCGCTTGACCGCGGCGTAGCCTTTCAACTGTGGAAGCGAATTATAAACCTAATCTGAATTCGGAGTAAGGGAGCACCATATCAAGCTGGCAGAATGGAAGCTCTCCACCCGAGATTCTCCGGCGAAGAAAGGTGCTCAGTGATGAGTGTACTCAGACTGTTTTGCCAAGTCGATGATTTCTGTCACTTGTTGACTACATGGGAGTATGCCAGGCTGTTGGGCATGACTCGGAAGCGAGGACCGGCCCCTCGTACGAAAGCCGTGCGACTGTAATCCTGATTCTGACATCCTCCCCCCAACCGTCTGGGACAGACCCTCCCCTACCCATCATATTGACACATCCCCACCGATAACGCAGAATCAAGCACAACCCCCCACCCGGTCCGTACCAACCAACTTCGGCGCCTTACCGCGCCCACCAAAAACTAGAAACTCAAAACGAAAAACTGCAGTCATGACCCGCGTCGCACTCGAATCCACCGTAATCTCCCACGGACTCCCCTACCCCGACAACCTCCACCTCGCCCACGAAATGGAGCGCATCATCCGCGACCACGGCGCCAACCCCGCCACCGTCGGCGTCATAGAAGGCGAACTCATCGCCGGTCTCAGCCCGCAGCAGATCGAGCGCCTGGCCGCGACCTCCCAGCGGCAGGTCGGCAAAGTAAGCCGTCGCGACCTCCCCGTCGTCGTCGCCCGCAAGCTCGACGGCGCCACCACCGTCGCCGCCACCATGTGGATCGCCCACCGCGCCGGCATCGAAATCTTCGCCACCGGCGGCATCGGCGGCGTCCACCGCAGCCGCGACCCCGGCCCCAGCACCGACGTCAGCGCCGACCTCCAGGAGCTAGCGCAGACCCCGCTCATCGTAGTCTGCGCCGGCGCCAAGGCACTGCTCGACCTGCCTGCCACGCTCGAATACCTGGAAACGCACGGCGTAACCGTCATCGGCTACGGCACCGAGGAGTTCCCCGCCTTCTACAGCCGCGGCAGCGGCCTTCCGGTCGATATCTGTTGTAACACGCCTCAGGAGGTGGCCGCTATCTGGCGGGCAAAGCGAGGGCTGGACTTGGAAGGAGGGCTGCTCGTGGCCGTGCCTGTTCCCGCAGAAGATGAGATTCCCGCCGCCCAGATTGAACCGCAGATCCAGCAGGCGCTGGCAGACAGCGAAACCGCCGGTCTGCGCTCAGCCGAGGTGACGCCCTTCCTGCTGCGCCGCATCGCCGAACTGACCGGCGACCGCAGCCTGCGCGCCAATCTGGCCCTGCTCCGCAACAACGCCCGCGTCGCGGCCGCCATCGCGGTTGCGTTGAACAGTGAGTAGCGGGAAACCCCGTACGAAACACAGTTGACCGGCGGTCAGCTGCTGAAAATCAGCTTCTCGAACTCGTTCCGCTCCAGGACTTCCTGTTCGAGAAGGGTTTCGGCCAGGAGTTTCAGCTTGTCCTGATGGGTGGTCAAAACTTCCTTCGCCCGCGTGTAAGCCGTCTCGACAATGCGCCGCACCTCGCGGTCAATCGCGCGGGCAACATCCTCGCTGTAGGAGCGCCGCTCGCCCAGCTCCATACCCAGAAACGGGTTGGTATCCCCCTGGACCAGCTGCATCGGGCCCAACTCGTTGCTCATGCCAAACCGTGTGACCATCGCCTTCGCCAGCTTTGTCACCCGCTCCAGATCGCTGGCCGCGCCTGTGGTGATCTCCTCAAACGTCAACTCCTCAGCCACCCGCCCGCCCAGCAACCCGGCCAGCTCATCCTCATACTCGGCCTTGCTCTTCAGCAGGCGGTCCTCATCCGGCAGCGGCATCACGTAACCCAGCGCCTGCCCGCGGCTGACCAGACTGATCTTCCCCACCGCATCGGTATGTTCCAGCAACGCCATCACCACCGCATGGCCCGCTTCGTGGTAGGCCACCACGCGCCGCTCTTCGTCGCTCAGTATCCGGCTCTTGCGCGCCGGGCCCGCCATAACCCGCTCAATCGACTCCACCAGCTCATCCATGCCGATGGCGCGCTTGTTGCGGCGGGCGGTCAAAATCGCCGCCTCATTCAGCAGGTTCTCCAGGTCCGCGCCCACCATGCCCGGCGTCTGCTTCGAGATCACGTTCAAATCGACGTCCGGACCCAGCGGCTTGCCGCGCGCATGCACCTCCAGGATCGCCTCGCGCCCGCGACGGTCCGGCCGGTCTACCACCACCCTGCGATCAAACCGGCCCGGCCGCAGCAAAGCCGGGTCCAGGATATCGGGGCGATTCGTCGCCGCAATCACGATCACCGTCGTATCGCTGTCGAATCCGTCCATCTCCACCAGGATCTGGTTCAGCGTCTGTTCCCGTTCATCGTTCCCGCCGCCCATTCCCGCGCCGCGATGGCGGCCCACCGCGTCGATCTCATCGATAAAGATGATACACGGTGCGTTCTTCTTCGCCTGTTCAAACAGATCACGAACGCGGCTGGCGCCCACGCCCACGAACATCTCCACAAATTCGGAGCCGCTGATGCTGAAGAAAGGCGCACCGGCCTCGCCCGCCACCGCCTTAGCCAGCAGCGTCTTCCCCGTGCCCGGCGACCCCACCATCAACACGCCCTTGGGAATACGCGCTCCCAGCGCCGCAAACTTTTCCGGCTCCTTCAGGAACTCCACAACCTCCTGCAGCTCCTGCTTGGCCTCATCCGACCCTGCCACGTCCTCAAAGGTGACCGTGGGGCGGTCCGCCTCCTCCATCTTCTTGGCGCGGCTGCGCCCGAACTGCATCGCCCGGTTCTGCCCGCCCGCGCCCGCCTGGCGCATTATGAAGATGAAGAAGCCGAAGATCAATATCATCGGCAACAGCATGATCAGCCAGTTGAAGAACGCGCCGCTGTTGGGCGCCCGCTCCACGTCGATCGGAATGGCCGCCAGCTGGTCCGCTGTCACACCGAACGTCTTCAGCGAATCGAGCAAACTCTCGCCCGACTCCTTCCGGCTGCGGCGGCGTTCACTATTGGAGATCTCGACGATGACGTCGTCGCCCTGCACCACGATGCGCTGCACTGAGCCGTTGCGCACATAGTCGGCCACCTGGTTCAAGCCGAGCAGATTGCTGGCAGAGCTGGGCGGATTGATAAACAGCCGGTAGGCAAAGAAGATCAGGACGGCCAGCAGAATCCAGATCCAGCTGCGCTTGAACAGTTGCCGGTAACGCTCGTTTGGGTCCTCTTCCGGAGGACGTTCGCCTTCCGGTCTTTTTTCTCGGTTCATCATATGACAATACCCCCCGGGTCAGACGCCCGGTACGGTTACCATTCTATACGGGTACGCATCACTCGCTACGCGCTTTCACGCCTAGCCTAGTATAACAGAGGATGGGGGCCTGATTAAGTAAGGCAGAAACCAGTGTGCGGAAGTTACCGGCGACGCGTCACTGTACGTTACAGATTGCGCAATTGGTCCGCAATGCTGACGCCGGTGGCGTGGGTCTTCGCTTTGTGAATCGGAAGCTTGCCCCGGTGTCGGGTTTTGTGAGGGATAGATGATTCGTCCGGCTTGTCGCTGAAACTGAAGATCAGACAGCCGCGCGCCTTCAACCACAGAACCGCTTCACGTACCTCCTGCGTGATGCAGATCTCCTGCGAGAAGCGCTCCTCGGCCGGCACGTCATCAGCCAGATTGTTCATATGCTCCAGCGTCGCCACAAACTCCTCGCGCCGGAACTGTTTGAACGGCGTCGGGTCGCCCAGCGCAACCGCCATGTTGACCGCTTCGTGGGCCTGGCGCATCGCCTCGCTCACCCGCCCGCCCCCTGCAATGCAGACCTCGGCATAGCGCACAAACTGCTCAAATGTCTGCACCGAACCATCTTCGATCCGTTCAAGCAGGTCCGTGCAGTCGAGGCCTTCGTTGTTGAGAACCAGGCAGATGTAGGCCAGATAGTCCTGGTTGTCCCCCGTCAGATGATGGTAGTGAGCGCGGTTGAGCAGCTCATAATGCTGCGCGAAAAGCGAGGCATTGAACTTGTCGCCCAGCAGGCTGCCCACCGTACGGTACAGCCCCTTCAGTCGCGCCACGTCGATCGCACGGTTGTTACGCCCGCGCGCGCCGATCGCTGTCTTGTCCAGATCGAGAACAACCACCGTACTATCATCCAACCGCATACCGCTCCCCTGCGCCCACCTGATCCAGTCTACCAGCTGGCTCCAGCGGTTGGCTTCGAACATGCCGGTCTCTTCGTCGGCGTCGAAGTGCTCCGGTTCGCCGGCCTTCTCATTGCCGATAAAGCAGGCGCTCGGCAACACACCGCCGTCCGCGTGTCCGACCAACTCACCGTTATCAAGCGACGACTCGGCCGCGGAACGCAAGGAACGCATCACCTGGAACGTATTTCCATCGCCCGAAAGCGTATCGCCGATGAAGAGCAACTCGCCTACGGACGCGTTCCGTCGCGCCTGCGCCTGCTCCAGGATCCACAGTGCCACCTGTGCGTACGACGTCTCCTGTTTGCGGGGCACGGAAGGGGCTGGCAGCCCCAGTTGGTGGCGGGCCGATTTCAAACCGGGAATCTGGCGCGTGATCGGCTCCAGGCTCCGGTATACGATCAGGTCGCCGACAAGCTCATCCAGGGACGTCAGTCCAAAGTTGTCAACGGCAATCGGATAGGCTTCTCTTGTCTGCGTGTTGGCCAATTCGGCACCTTCCATTTCTATTCCCGGACCCGTCTCTGTC
This sequence comes from Caldilineaceae bacterium SB0662_bin_25, assembly GCA_009840225.1. Taxonomy (GTDB): domain Bacteria; phylum Chloroflexota; class Anaerolineae; order Caldilineales; family Caldilineaceae; genus Bin5. The sequence continues at coordinate 5,057 of VXOE01000339.1, forward strand.
TTTGAGCAAGGCCACCAAAATCAAAGCGTTGACGAGTTCAGGAACCAAGAACGTACTGCTCGACCTGCCGTTGCACTGCACACGATTCTAACCTATGGCTGGCCGATCCGAAAAATTTTGTGCCTGTCGCGCACGACCGCACCGATTAGCGCACAGCATCCAGTACCCCGTCCGCGACAGGTGTCCGCTCCTCGACAACCTCCTCCCGGCTGTCCAGGTACCCCTGCGACACCAGCAACTCGGCATTGAGCAGGCTGCCGCCCGCCGCGCCCCGGATCGTGTTGTGTCCCAAAGCCAGGAACTTCACGTGCAGCAGCGGATCCTCACGCAGCCGCCCCACCACCGTCGCCATGCCCGCAACGCTGCCCGCCAGCCGGTCCATACGCGGCTGCGGACGGTCCGCCTCCTCCCGGTAGATGATCGCCTGTTGCGGCGCACTCGGAAGCCCCATGCGCTGCGGCAGCGGATCGTACTCCGCCCACGCCCGCCGCACGTCCTCCAAACTCGGGCGGCACGCAAACTCCACGCTGACCGCCGCCAGATGACCGTTGCGCACCGGCACGCGGTTGCAGTGGGCGCTGACCACGAAATCGGCCATCTCCACGCCCTGCCCGTCATACCGTCCCAGCAGCTTCTGCGGCTCCCGGTGTTCCATCTTCTCCTCTTCCGAGCCAATATACGGCACAACGTTGTCGATTATGTCCATCGACGTCACCCCCGTATAACCCGCCCCGCTCACCGCCTGCATCGTCACCACAAATACCTTCCTGATGCCGAACGCATCGTGCAACGGGTGCAGCGCGCTCACCAGGTGCGTCGTCGAACAGTTGGGATTCGTGGTGATGAAACCCGGCCACCCGCGCCCCCGCCGCTGCATGTCGATCAGCCCCATATGCTCCGGATTCACCTCCGGAATCAGCAGCGGCACGTCCGCATCGTAGCGGTAGGCGCTGGCATTGCTGCACACGACGTAACCCGCCGCCGCCAGCTCCGCCTCCACCTCACGCGCAACCCCGCTCGGCAGCGCGCTGAACACCACCTGGCAGTCAATCCCCGGCCCCATCTCCTCCAACACGACGTCCTGCAGATGCGCCGGCATATCCCCCCGCAGCAGCCAGTTGCACGCCTCCCCGTACCGCTTGCCCGCATTGCGCGGCGACGCGCACAGCACGCTCAGCTCAAACCACGGATGCCCCTGCAGCATCTGCACAAACCGCTGCCCCACCGCGCCCGTCGCCCCCAGCACACCCACTCGAATCTTCGGCTCAATATTCATCAAAATCCCTTATCCCAAAAATGACCTACCTGATTCATAACCACCCTGCCCCATACATTCGCCGCAGTCACTGACCACTGACCACTGCATTTTGGGCGGTGGGGGCGAATAGGGCCCCCCCAGTGGGGGGGGGGGGGGGGGGGCG
>VXOE01000063.1 GCA_009840225.1 Caldilineaceae bacterium SB0662_bin_25
GAAAACTACCCTAAACCCTAAGTCCCCCCCGTAGGGGCACCCCTTGTGGGTGCCCTCGTCGACCCACCACCCCCTTGCAAACTTCCCTTAACCCTAAGTCCCCCCGTAGGGGCACCCCTTGTGGGTGCCCTCGTCGACCCACCACCCTCTTGAAAACTACCCTAAACCCTAAGTCCCCCCCGTAGGGGCACCCCTTGTGGGTGCCCACGTGGACCCACCACCCTCTTGAAGACTTCCCTAAACCCTAAGTCCCCCCTTAGGGGCACCCCTTGTATGCCCTTCGTGGCCCTCCCTGGAACAAAGAAAGGTGTTCTTCGCGCCCCTCCGCGTGACTTCGCGGATCGAAAGGTTTTGTCTACAACAAGAATCAGGCCAAAACCATCCCAAACAGGCCTGCAGACGATCTGTCCTTGTTGAATTTCGTACGGCCTTCCCGAAATGTCAACCGAACCTGGAATGCTCTGGGCGTGCAAATGTAGTGGGGTTGTATTCTGGCAGATCAGGGTGAACGTTTTGGGAAGTAAGGGATCATTATGCGCACGGTGGATTCAGGCAGGCTTCCCTGGGTGAAGCCAATCTCGAAAAACGCTTGAGAGGATATACCTCGCGTTCACCCTGATCTACCAGGACACAAAAGGCGGGGTAATTTTCTGCGGCTCAATTCAAGGTTTTCCCTCCAAGCGGTCGCGCCAGTTATTGAGAGTGTCGATCTATTTGGCGAGACGGTCTAAGGCCTTATCGACATGTCCTCTGCCTCAATTACGACATGCTCTTCAACAGAATCGTCAATACAGGCACTGAGGTCAATTCTTGTGTCTTCAGTGCTCTTCTATATTGACTGCTTGAATTGTTCATTGAGTTCTTGGTGGTCCGAACATTGGGACCCACCATATCTATTTTCTTTGAAATCGAATACCCTACTCACTGTTCTGCTCCCCGTCTGAGGTGACTACGAAAAAACAGCAGTGAAGTAAGTTGGAGGAGGTGTTGTCCAGCGCGCGTCACCAAAGTGGGATAGCGTCCATGCCTGACTTTGAAATTGGTGCTCTTAGATTGTATCGGGAGGCTACGGATTCGACGAGGTTCACAAACCATCTTGGAGAGTAGGGGGCAACTACGACTTCGTGAATGAGGGTATGGGTATCTACTTTGTAGTAATTTCCCCCTTCAATCTCCTGTTCGAAATCTCCTGATACGATCCTGACTTCCTGTTCATGTTCAAAGCTCTTGCGTTTCACCAAAAGGGAGGCAAGTATGTTGCCTTCACCAATGATGGTGGTGTCGTAATCAATGTATCTTATTCTACCAATGAACATCGGTGTGTCATCTATCAGGCATTCAGACAGTTTCTTGAACGTAGTCTTTATTGCAATCCCTGATGCACCTCCGTACAGTTTCCACATAGCCTCGGATTCGTTTTCGTTCTCGTGCCAGCAGTTTACAAGTGCACTACGAACTCTCTTTCCTTTACTTTCGGAAAAAGATTCAATCATATTAGGAATCAGTTCTGAGGGTATGTCCATCCCTTCGAACATAACTGGGCGCATGTCTTGAGTGGCTTTAGGGATGGAGCCTTCGAAAGGGTCTCCAAGTTTATCTAGCCTGGAGAAGAAGAGTGCTTCTCTGTCTAAGAGTGAAACGAACTTGGTGAAGTCAATGTATCGCCAGAGGGTTGCGTTTGGTGGCGGCGGATTGAATTCGGGGTGTTCTTCGTACACTTGCTGCCTAATTCCGTTGCGAACGGAGGGTATCTTGGTCGGGCATCACCTTTTTCGATGTCAAATTCGGAGGGTGATAGTAAATCAAGGCTCTTTCTATGAGGTCATGTGCTTCTTTCAGTTTTTGGAGTCCTTCATTCCTGTTATTTAGGAATGCAGATGAGAACCCAGGGTCGCCCACTACTGGAGCTTGGTCGTCAGGCCAAGCTGCCTCTGGTGTCGAAGTCAGGACAAAATCGATGATGGCATCCATTCTGTTCTTGACTTCTTCAGTTTGTTCTCTTAATTTGCGTGCGAATTCTTGCGGGTTTTCTTCTATCATAATTGAATCCCCTTAGTGTTATGTGTGTATTGTAGCAGGTGTGGCGCAAACTGGCTAGACCGTGCGCTTGTGGCAAAGCCCGTCGTGAAGTCGGGCTTTATTGATTCTTGGAGGGCAAATTTTTTTCGCGGGCGTGATTGCCATTCTTATACCTCGACAAATTCAGTAGGGGCGAGGGGCCAGCCCGCCACAAATTGCCAAATACAATCATCTGTGCCGCACTAGCGATAATCTCAATCGACGCTTGTTCTTTAGGGGCCACCGCATTGTGCGGTGGTATTTTCGTTCAAGGGACGAACGACATGCCAGCGAAGATTGAACGTGAAGGCGTCACCACTGTTTTCGACTTCTTTCAGATGTTTCCGGACGAGAACAGCACCCGTGACTATATCGAGAGAATCAGGTGAGAGGATGGCGTGTGCTGGCCGCACTGCCACTGTGAGGATTTGAAGAAGCTAAAACGGGTACCAAAGCGCAGGCGGGTGACGAGGCTCAAGCGGAAGGGCTGCTACGATTGCAGATGGTGCAAGGAGCGGTTCACCGTGCGCACCGGGACCGTGTTTCAGCGGTCGCACATCCCGCTCAATGAGTGGCCGAATGCGATCTTCATTTTGGAGACAGGACGCAAGCGATTCAGCAGCCCGGGCTACACTTCCCAGCCCCATGTCAACGCGTATGCTCAACTTCGGGACACCGCATCCCGATGTCGGAGTGGAGTGAACTTTCTACCCGCCCTCAATTCTCCCCGTCAACCGCAAAAGCGTCTCCTGCACCAGTAGCTCGTGCTCGGGCGAACGGTCCGGCGCCTGCTCGCCGCGCAGCGTCGCCACAAAGGCAACCAGTTCCTCCTCGTACGTCTGCTGCCGGCTCTGCGTTGGTACCGGAACGATCTGCTCTCCGGCTTCGAATCCCCCGTCAGCCTCCTCCAGGCACAGCCTGATGGCATACGGCGGCTCAAAAGGATCGAGCAATATCGCACTGCCCTTCGTGCCGTAGACTTCAAAGCGGCGCGCCATTGGCTTCGGTTCCATCGCCGCGATGTCTACGAACGCGAGCCCCCGCTCGAATTCGAGTACACCGAGCGTGTTGTCGGTACACGCCGGCCCCGCCCCGTCCGTGCGCAGGAAGCTGGTCGTCTTGGTCGGCCTGCCCATCAAATAAACAACCTGATCCAGCATATGCCCGCCAAGATCGAAGAAAATACCCCCCTGGTGCACCGCAAGCGCACCGCGGCTGCTGGGATCCACGCTTGTCGACATGTGCGCACGCGTGCAATAAATGTCGCCCAGTAGACCGCCGTGCACCCACTCCGTGATCTGGCAGAAACCGTTCTGGTAGCGGAACATATAGCCCATCTGGATGAGCAGGCCCTGGTCCTGCGCCTTGCCCATCACCCTCTGCCAGCCCGCCCAGTCTTCACCGGCCGGCTTGTCGTACCACACGTGCTTGCCCGCGTCGACAATGGCTTCAGTTTGGGGCAGACTCTCCGCGTTCCTGCCTTCAGACGCCACGGCAACGATCGAGGTGTCGGAAAGGAGTTCCTCTTCCGAGTCGAACCAGGGCACTTGACCAAAGGGACCGCTACTCCCTTCCCCCTCGGCGCGGCGCTCCCGGTCCGGTTCAAAGAGACCAACCACCTCGACGTCGGGCGAGTCCAACATCGCCTGCATCTTACCCGCCGCGTGCCCGTGCTTCGTCCCATACTGCGCCATCCTGAGCGGCTCCGCCCCATTTCCAACTGTCATTCCAAGACCTCTCTAAACCCTGAATTCTACTGACCACCTACCCACAGCCAGTCCCCGAAACCAAACGAGGCGAGCAAAGTCTCCGCACGCCTCGCCTCTACTATCCTATGTCCAACACCGCAGCCACTGACCACTGACCACTGCTTACTGCAGTCAAGCGCAAACCGGATTGTCGTCGGTCCAGCGGTTGAAGTTCGTCTTGTCCTCTACCTTTGCCATGTGATCGCGCGTATCGCGCCACAGCTTCTCCCACTCCGCCGGTTCGCGTAGTACCGTGTCCGGATACTTGCGGCTGCGCGCCACAAAGCCGGGGAAAGCCGGCCTGCCCGTCGGTTGTCCCGTCGGGTTATACCGTATGTCGAAGCTCCAGCGGATCGTATCGCTGTTATTCGAGTAGGAGGCATGCAGCGTCTGCTTGTGCATCAGCAAAGCATCGCCCTTATTCATGATCATAGGCCGGGCCTTGCCTTCCAACAGCTTGCCCGGAACCGCCAGACCGAGATTGGTCGGGCAGTGGTCGATCAAGCCGCGCTTCTGGCTTCCCGGCCACACACAGAGGCAGCCGTTCTCCACGTTCACATCCATCAGCGGAAACCAGACAGTCAGCATCTGCGTCTCGTCCGCCTCCGTCCTGACCACCCCATGGTCCTGGTGGACGACCGTCTTGCCCAGCATGACGCGCCCGGTCTCCTGGTTGATCGGCGTCAGATGTTCCGGCGGCTTGAGGCGAACATGCTGTACGGGGTTGGAGTAGATCTCGCCGCCGAGGATGGACTCCACTGAATCGAGCAGACTCTCGTTCGTCAACATGCCGAAAACTGCCGGCCCTGCCCAGAAGGGCGTGTCCGGCTTCACATTGCCCTGTGGCAGCGAGAAATCGAAGTACTGCGCATGAACTTTACCGCTCTCCTGGTAGATGGCAATCAACCGCTCGGCAAAGGGAAGTTCCTCGTATAGAGAAGTGGTCTCCCCCGCGTCATACAAGTCGTGAGCCAGGTTGTCCAACACACCCTTGTACTCTTCGATAACCCGATCGATGTCCTGTTCTGGATCGAAAACATCGCGAACGATGACATAGCCCTCTTCGTCGTATTGCTCAAGTTGCTCGGCCGTGAGTTTCATGGTCATGCCCTCCTGAGTGCATTCCCGTTGAGCAGAGATCGATAATTGCTATTGATTGAGCGTATCTTCTTGCATGTTTTCCTTGCGCAGGCGCAAGGCGCGTATATCGTACTTTCCTGGCCGTTGCGGTGTCAAGTGCCCCGAATCCACCATGAGGTCCAAAGGATTGACCCGCGTCTGCAGCGGCATCTCCACCCTCTCATGCATCCGCGCCGACTCATATACGGCGTGGATCATCTGCAGAGCCTTGTAGCCATGCTCGCCCTGCCCCCGGTGCGCGTCGACCTTGCCTTCCACCCAATCCGCCAGCTCATCTGCCTGGCCGGCCGCGCCCTCCTGCCATTCAAAGCGGTTGCCCAGCTCTTCCACCGTGTAGAACTTGCCGTCCGGCACATGCCTCTCCCAGCGACCGCCGCTCTTTGCGTTCAGAATATCAAGCGTTTCGGTCGTGATGCTGATCATGCCCTCGCTTCCGAAGATTTGCGCGCCCTGATAATGGTTCGGCACGAGGTCGCTGAGAATCATCGCCCGCGGGCCCCCGGCGAACTGAAAAACGGCCATCGCCCGGTCCTCGATACGCGTGGCGCGCTCGTACTGGTCCGTCTTGCGCTCGATATTGCCCATCACCCACACGCACTCGTCGTCCGACAGCAGGTAGCGGTACATATCCGTCTGGTGCGAGCTGTAATTCGGCAAACCGTCGCCGCCCAGGCTCTGTATCAGGTTCACGTCCCCGATGGCGTTACACCCAATCAACTCCTTGGCCAGCGTGTAAGCCGGAAGAAAGCGGCGCTGATGACCAACGGCCAGCTTAACGTCGTGGCGCCGGCAGGCGATCAGCATCTGCTCGGCCGCGCCCACGCTGTCGGCCATCGGCTTTTCGCATAGTATGGCTTGCGGCCTGAAGGATGCCGCTGCAATCGTCCAGGGGGCATGGCCCTTGTGCCACGTGCAGATCGACACGACGTCCGGCCGCTCCCTCTCCATCATCTCGCGGCCGTCGCTGTAGTGGGCCGGCGCAATGCCGAACTGTTCGTTCTTCTCCGCCATCGCCTCCGCGCTCAGATCGGCCAAAGCGACCACCTCATACCGGCCGCAGGCCAGGTAACCGTGAATATGATTAGACGATATCCCGCCAGCGCCAATGACGGCAGCGCGCAGCTTCTCAGCCATACTCAACTCCAATCCATGTCAGATTTCAATTCTGCGCCCAGCGGTCACCAATAGCCTATCCAGGTGCATCCCAAAATAGTGCCATACTCACGCATTTTTCATGCGCCAGACCAACCACAGCCACGCCGCTTTCAATGTCGAATCAGAGAAACCGCCGCCTCTGACCACTAACTACTGACTACTAACTACTGCCGTTCAGGGCGGTGGGGGGGGGGAGGGCCCCCCAGGGGGGGGGGGGGGGGGGGGGGGGGGGGGGGCGCCGCGCCGCGCCCCCCCCGCCGCCCCCGCCGCCCCCCCCCCCGCACCCAC
>VXOE01000079.1 GCA_009840225.1 Caldilineaceae bacterium SB0662_bin_25
GCCCCCGCACAAGGGAGGGCCGAATAGGCCCGACCGCCCAAAAGCGAGGGGAGAGGAGTGAGAAAAACCTGCGCTCGCCTCGTCCGGCGTCGAGCACTGAATGAGGCTTAGTAGTTGCTTCTCTTCTCTATTTGTTACTGCACTGCGCCGCGGGCTGCAACCATCTGCGTGGGCCTCTTCAACATCGCCCACATGATGGTGGCGCCGACAATGGAAAGGGACACACCCAACGTGTAAAGGCTGGTGTAGCCCCATCTCTCAATGATCTGGCCGCCGCCGAAGCTCACCAGCCCAAAGCTGAGGCCCATCGCCGTGTTTACCGCGCCGTAGGCCAGCGAACGCCAGCGCTTCTCGATCATCTCCATCTGATAGACCTGAAGGGCGGGCATGCGCACGGCCGAAAGGACCATGGAGGCGAACTGGCCGAGAGCAGCGGCAAACCACTGGGGGATGAGGATGAGCGGAATCATGCTGACAGCGCCGCCGACTGTGGTGGCCATGAGCGTCCAGCCGTTGCCGCGGCGGCGGGCGAGCATCGGCAGCAGCATGGGAGCGAAGATGGAGGCGAACTGCCCGGCACTGGAGATGATCCCGATTGCAAAGGTGGACATTTGCAACTCCGTGTCCATAAAGGCATTGCAGAAGGAGTAGCAGGTGGCGCCGGCGGCCTGGCTGAACCAGACGAACAGGATCAACAGGCTGACGGGGGCGACGGGAAAGGAGCCCGGCAGAGTCGGTGTCTCTTCGTGTTTGCCGCTCCGCTCTGCATCGCCGATGCGCAGCAGGGGTAAAATGGCCAGCAGCAGTACGGCAGGACTCAGCCAAAGTGCCAGACGATACGGGGCAGGGCTGTCAAGTCCGACGCCGATCATGGATGCGATGAGGCCGGGTAGCAGGCCGGCAAAGGGGGTGCCGACGAAGGCGCCCAGGCCGCGCAGGACGCCGGTCATTGCGTAGGCGCTGTTACGGTTTTCGTCGGATGTCAAACCCATGAGGGCAGGCACCATGTTGATGCTGAAGAGGGCGTAGCCGCCGGAGACGACCATCATCGAGAAGACGGGCCAATAGTAGCGGAAGAGCGCCGGCACCGATTCGGTCAGCGGCAGCATCGCCATGCCCAGAACGGTCACGATGATGCCGAGGCGCATGGTGAAATTCAAACCGAGCCGGCTTCCCAGAGCGCCGGCGGGCAGGCTCATCACCATGTAGCTCAATGCGCTGGCTGAGTTAAACACGCCAAAAAAGACCATGCTGTAGCCCAGGCGCAGGACGTAGAAGGTCTTGAGGAAGGTCTGGATGCCGAAAAAGCTGACCGCCACAAGCCCGACGACAATCAGGAGCATATTGACATCATGATGGAAGCGGGGGCGGTCTGTCCACAGAGACAGAATTTTGGTCATGGGAGCACTGTTTCAGCTGGAAAACTGAATCGGTTTAGGCGTTTAGATCAGACGGTTATCTTACACCAGGAACGGGTTGAAGGGAAACCTGAAATGGGTGCTGACTGTGTGTCGAAATGAAGCGCTCTGCGGGCCGATCTGCGGGCTGATACACTGGTATTCGGGGCAGTCTCTTGTAGCGGACGCGTGTGCGTCTGCTTTGCGTAGTGTCCTAGGCAATATGGGTACGAACCGTCTACGAAATTGCGCATTGTTCGGCGCAGTGGAGACGGCCCGGGCTGTGCTCAGGCTTCGATCGGCTTGGAGGTGTAGGGCTCCTGGCTGATGAGTTGGGCGGTCATGCCGCCGTCGGCGTAGATGTTGGCGCCGGTGATGGAGGCGCTGGGGTCGCTGAGGAGGAAGGCGGCGAGCTCGCCGATCTCCTCCGGGGCGATCACGCGGCCGATGGGGATGTTGGTGCGCCAGAAGTCCAGGCACTCCTCCGGGCTGGGCGCGGCGTCCTGCAGGTCCTGCCAGATCTGGGTATCGAGGAGGCCGGGGGATATTGCGTTGACGCGGATGTTGTGCTCAGCCATTTCGAGGGCGAAGCTCTTGCCCATCATGACGACGCCGGCTTTGGCTGCGTCGTAGGGGCCGGCGCCGGGCAGAGCGGCGTGGGCGTGGACGCTGGCGATGTTGACGACGCTGCCGCCGCCGGGGGACTGCGTGAGCATCTGCCGGCAGACCTTCTGGGTCAGAAAGAAGACTGCGCGAAGGTCGACGCGGATGATATGCTCCCAGTCCTCGGCGGTCGTCTCCAGGAACGGTTTGGCGAAGTTGATGCCGGCGTTGTTCACGAGTCCGTCGACGCGGCCGAAGGCGTCGATTGCTTTCTGCACCAGTTCGGCCTGGGCGCCGTCGTCGCCGACATCGCAGTGGACGGCCAGGGCATCGCCGGGCAGACTGCCGGCGACATCACGTGCGGCATCGCCGCGGATATCGGCCACGACGACGTTGGCGCCTTCGCGGCTGCATACGGCAGCGATGCCGGCGCCCAGTCCACCTCCGGCGCCGGTTACGATGACGGTTTTTCCTGTCAGTAGCATCAGATTCTCTCTCCGTCCTGCGCGAGTGTTTGTCCGTTGGCATAGACCGGTTCGGCAACGGCCGCCAGCGCGGCTTTGCGGTCGCGGCGCACGCGTGCCAGGTAGTCGCGCATCGTTTCGAGGCCGAACTCCTCGATCAGCTGATCGCTGGAGAGGCCCGGCACCTGTGAACCGAAGACCAGGTGGCAGTCCTGCTTCAGCCACTGGGTGAAGGCTGCGGTCGGCCCATAGCGTTTGAAGAGGGCCTTCAGGTTTTCCAGGTTATAGTCGGGATGGAGCAGGCGGCGGTCGAGGTCGATGCGGGCGGTGACCACGGGCGAGCGGCCGGTGCGGTCCCTGGCCTCGCGTTTGACGGCGAGGAGCTCGCGGCCGGCGACGTCGACGAAGGTAGACTGTTCCTTCCAGACGGCGGCCATATTGAAGCCGAACTCCATCGCCCATTTGCTCAACATGCGGCCGCCGGCCCACATGGATGGCCAGATCACCAGTTCGGCGTGGTTACGGCAGAGGCCGGAGCCGACCTCCCAGTAGTTGAGATCGAAGCAGATGCAGAGCCCTACGCGGCCGAAATCGGTCTCGAAGACGGGCGTTTCGACGCCCGGGGTGACGCCGGCTTCCAGCTCGGGGTGGGTGGGGAAGTTCTTGCGGTAGACACCGACGATTTCACCTTTGCGGCCGATGAGAACGGCGCAGTTGTAACGCCGCCCGTCTTCGCTGACTATGAGCGGACAGACGACGTACAGCTCATGCTGGCGGGCAGCCTGGGAAAGCGCGGTCACGGTCGGCCCATCCAGGGGCTCGGCCACGTCAGATGGGTCGCCGGTGTCGAGGCAGTTGCAGATTTCGGGGAAGGCGACGATATCGCTCTGCTCCTGGGCGGCATCGGCGACGTAGGCGCACATGCGGTCCAGCGTCTTTTGTAAGCGGTCGGGCTCGTCTGGGGGCAGGGTGGGGAAGTTGACCAGGCTGATGTTGGCAAAGCGGCTCATGGGATGACTCCTGTCGGTTAAGGGGCAGGTCGCGCTCTTGATGCGATCATTTTCGCCGGGAGGGGCTGCTGTGTCAACCGGTGTGAATGGGGAGTCTTTCGTGCCTTATTGATCCACGAAGAGCACGAAGAAAATCTGGCAGATCGCTGGAATCGGCTGCGACGATTGCAGCGCGGCGCGGGTCCAATGTAAGATTGGGCAAGGACTCTCCGACCACATATTTCTCCACCGAAAGGCCGCTCCATGTCGAACACACAGTCGCGCCCCAATATCATATTCGTGCTGACGGACGACCAGGGTTACGGGGACCTGTCCTGCCTGGGCAATCCGATTCTGAAGACACCTGAGCTGGACCGTCTGCACGCCGACAGTGTGCGTCTGACCGACTTTCACGTGGCTCCTATGTGTACGCCGACGCGCGGCGAGTTGATGACGGGCCAGGATGCGTTGCGCAACGGGGCGACGTTCGTGTGTATGGGGCGTTCGCTCTTGCGCGCGGACCTGCCGACGATGGCCGACATCCTGGCGGAGAACGGGTATCACACCGGCCATTTCGGCAAGTGGCATATGGGCGACAACTACCCTTACCGGCCCCAGGACCGCGGTTTCCACGAGACGATCCACCATCCCGCTTTCGGCATCACCTCGGCGGCCGACTACTATGGAAACGATTATTTTGATGACCACTACCGCCATAAGGACGAGATCAAGCAGTACTTGGGCTACTGCACCGACGTCTGGTTCGAGGAGGCGATGCGTTGGATGCAGGGCTGCCACGACCGGAATGAGCCATTTTTTGCCTATATTGCGACGAATGCGCCGCATGGCCCGTATTGGGTTCCCGATGAATACCGTCAGCCGTATCTGGACGGCATCGAGCGGGATGAGGCCAGCTTTTTCGGCATGATCGCCAATATTGACGAGAATATGGCGCAGCTGGAGAAGTTCCTGCAGGACAACGAGATCCGTGATAACACGATCCTGATATTCATGACCGACAATGGCACGGCGATGGGTGAAGGGATCTACAACGCGGGGATGCGGGGCAGGAAGACTTCGCTATACGAGGGCGGCCACCGGGTGCCCTGTTTTATACGCTGGCCGGCGGCGGGGCTTGAGGGCGGCCGCGATGTGGGCGGCGTAACGCGCGGGGTGGATATCCTGCCAACGCTGATCGAGCTGTGTGATCTGCAGGCGCCGGACGGCTGGACGTGCGACGGTCTGTCGCTGGCTGCGCACATGCGGCAGCCGGACAAGGCAGTGGCGGACCGGACGTCGGTCGTGCAGTATGGACACGCCAATGAAGGCGCTCGATTTGGTTTCACGGGCAGGGGCCGGGCAGCGGTGATGTGGGGGCGGTGGCGGCTGGTCGATGGGCGGGAGCTGTACAACATCGGGGAGGACCCGGGCCAGCAGCAGGACGTAGCCGGGGCAAATCCGGAGCTAGTCAAGCAGCTGCGGGGGCAGTATGGGGCCTGGTGGGACGGCGTAAGCAGTACGCTCACGAGCTACCAGCCCCTGACGATCGGCGCCGACGCGGAGAACCCGGCGCGTCTGTGCAGCTGCGATTGGGCGTGGGTGTATGCCGATAACCAGAGGGGGATACGCGGGCCGGTAATGGACAGCGGCACCTGGCACGTCGAGGCGGCCCGCGCCGGTCTCTACAGTTTTACGCTGCGCCGCTGGCCGGAAGAGTCCGGCCTGGGCATCTCCGACCCGGCGCCGGTGATGCAGGGCGTGGACGGCAGCTGGCCGGCGGGCAAGGCGCTGCCGGTTGCGTCAGCCTGGCTGCAGGTGGGCCGCAGCGAGCAGACGCTGCCGGTGCCGCCGGACGCGACGGCGCAGACCTTTGAGATGGCGGTGGAACGCGGGCCGACCACGGTGAAGAGCTGGTGGCATGATGAGCAGGGAAGCCCGCTGGCCGGAGCGTACTATCTGACCGCTGAACGGCTGCGGGAATGAAACTGCAGTGGTTAGTAACGGCCGTTAATCTGAGTTCTGTGCCGGGCCGTAGGCTATTGGGATTGGGGCAGGTCGCGGCCGTTGATGAAGCCGGGGCCGCCGGCGGCCATGTGGCCGTAGCTGGCGCCGTTGGGGTCGTCGGTCACCCAGAAGGAGAACAGTTGCCCTGATTGCAGGTGGAAACGCAGCCTGCATGATTGACCGGCCAGCGCGGCGAGATTGGCGCCGGAAGACCATTTCACCTCGACGGAGGTACTGTCCACACTGAGCGCAGCGCAGGCATCGGCGCCCAACCCTTCCACGGTTTCCCCGTTACCGTCCAACACGGACACCCTCAGTTCACCCTGCGGCGCATTGACGTTGACGAAGAGGCGGTCCCCGTTGAAGGTGACGGGCCGCGTGGTCAGCGAACCGGCTGCCGCGCCGGCTTCCATGCTGGCGAAGCCGTCACGGCGGAGGGTTGCCAGCCCGGTGCTGGCGCCGGCGTACATGACGCGGCGCGACAGGCCGGTATCCCCAACACCGGTATCCCCGCTGCCGGTGGAACCCAGTTTTGGCGACAGGCCGGAAAAGCCGGTGAAGTAGAAGTAGATGCGGTCGTGGACGACGAGGCAGAGGCCGCCGCAGGCATGGAGGTAGGCGCGATTCCAGTCGCCTATCCTGCGGCTTGAGGCGAGGAAGGGGGTGCGATCCGGGCGGCTGAAGTGGAAGCCGTCGCGGCTGTAGGCCAGCTCCAGGTCCATGGTCTTGGGAACGCCTTCGGCGGCGCAGATGTCATTTTCGGGGCCGCGGAAGATGGCGAAGAGGCCCAGCATGAGGCTCTCGTAGGGGGTCACGTTCACGTCGTAGAGGGCGACGCGATGGTCGGGGCGGGCGGGGTC
>VXOE01000236.1 GCA_009840225.1 Caldilineaceae bacterium SB0662_bin_25
ATCCAAGAGCAATCGCACATTAGCTCTTCCTCGTTACATAGGCTTAGTAGTTACCAATAGGAAACATACCAGCCATCTTCCATCTCGACTAGACATTTGAGTGTCCATCTCATCTCTTTTCTCCCCTACACCAACAACACCCCCTCATGCCGTAGCAGCCACTCCTTGCGCCACAATCCACCGCCGTATCCCGTCAGCTTCGCGCGCCCGCCGCTGCCTATAATACGATGGCAGGGCACGATGATGGCAACCGGATTCCGCCCGTTAGCCGCCCCCACCGCGCGCACCGCCTTGGGGTTGTCAATGGCTACGGCGATGTCCTGGTAACTGGCGGTCTGGCCGTAGCCGACGCTGAGAAGCTGCTGCCACACCTGGCGCTGGAACGGAGTGCCTTCCAGATCCAGGGGCAGATCGAAGCAGCGTAAGTCGCCGGCGAAATAGGCGTCCAACTGGCGCCGCACCTCCTCCAGCAGCGGATGCGCGACCGCCTCCTGCGAAGATGACACGGCCGACCGACCTCCCACTCCGCTTACCTCTTCACCCTCTCCTCCCTGTTCCCCGGCAAATTCGACCCTGCTCACCGCCGTGTCCGTGGCGTGAATTTCGATTGGGCCGATAGGAGAATCGTAGTTCATAACCAATAAAGACATTGCTTACTCCGTGACACTTGCGATTGGAAACTTGAGATGACACAGCACTGCAGCGCGCCAAAGACCTGCGCTCTTGCTGACCACTGACCACTGGCCACTGACCACTGCCGTTCCTACCGGCGCATCTGCTTGCTGCGCTGCTTGCGCGTGATGGTCATGGCCATGCCCTGCTCCTGCAGAAAATCCTGGTAGAGCCGGTAGAAGCGCTGGCGGTCCTGCTGCTGAATGACCGCGGTGACGTCCGCCGCTTCCAGCACGTAGGGATAGCCGCTGCCAACGACCGCCTCGGCCAGGACGAGTGCGACGACCTCGTCTGCGCGGCCGGACTCCAGCAGCCAGCGCGGGATCTCCAGCCGGGCCGGCGGGTTCTCCATGCTGACCCGCGCCAGGCAGAAACAGACCTGCTTATAGAAGTCGGCGCGGCCTGCATCGCTAAGGCGGTCCGGGCGTGCGCATATCCAGAACGGGCTGCGATCACCCCAGCTGGACAGCGTCTCGCGCAGCAGGTACGCGTCGTTGATCTGCGCCGGCGCCACCAGGCCGTGCAGCCTGGCCAGCAGGGTGACGAGATCGCGGCTGTACGTATTGTCCACATAGCCGACCAGCGGCGTACGCGTGCGCTCGGAGCAGGCCAGCAGCTCCTGCACAGCCTGGATATAGCCGTGTTCGCGGCCGGCGCGCAGCTGCCCGGCAAAGGAGATGATCAGCGAGCCGTCCAGAAAACAGACCGGCCTGCGTTCAAACGGGCGCTCCGCACAGCGCTCCATAAACTCACACAGCTTGGCGCATTCGCGAATGAAGCGCTCCTGGTTCACGCGCCAGTTGGGGAAGACGCCGTCATCGCCGCCGGAGTCGAGCAGTTCATCCGGGGCCAGCACCTCAAAGGCGATGTCCTTCTCATAGCGTCCGGCCGCGTCACCATCCATCGCCGTGCAGCGGTCGTTGAAGAACCAGCCGATCTGCACCGCGCCCACCGGGGGAGAGTAGTCGGTGGTGGGCACGATCTGGCTGCCGTCCACCGCCAGCGCGGGCCGGCCTTCGAGCGTCTCCAGTGCCCATTGCCGGGCCTGCTCACGGTTCTGCCAGGCCGCGCCCAGCGGGATGCGCATGCCGTCGGCGCGGTCGAACTCTGCCGTGGGCAGCGCGCCGGGCCAGGCACTATCGATGGCGTCGTCGAGTTTGCGGTTCAGGGAAGCGGTTGAGTCGGTCTTCAACTCCTCCAGCCACCCCTTCATGCGCCTCTGCTCCGCCCGCCGTTCGTGGTCGTATGCAGAGAACAGCCCCTTCTTCCGGTCCAACGCGGCCGCCGCCGCGCTTCGTACAAACATTCAGTGTCACCTCAACAAGATATGGACATCGGCCCTAATGCATTGCTTGTAGCATGCAGACGGACTCCTGCTACAGGCGGCTCCAACTCAGACATCGACAGTATAGCACATCCGTGCATATTTTACCTTGCGCAGTCCGACTATGTTATTATAGTGTTACACTGGCCACGGTTGTCATTTGGACTCTTGCCGCGTTGGACAGAATATGAACATTTTGTGGAGACGCCACCATGCTGAAGCGTATACTTATACGCGGCTACAAGTCTCTTGAAGACGTAGAAGTGAGTCTGTCCCAGCTTGTGGTCCTGTTCGGACCGAATGCGGCCGGCAAAAGCAATTTCCTGGACGCGCTGCAGCTGCTCTCGAAAATGGGGACAAGCCGCACGCTCAAGGAGGCCTTTGATCCTCCCTACCGGGGCAAGCCGCTTGAGTCCTTTACCATCGGGGACGGAGGAATCAAAGGGTTACTTGAACAGGAGAGTCTGCGCTTCTCCATCGAGGCTGATCTCAGACTGTCGGACGGGGTGATCGATGCGGTCAACCGGCAGATACGTGAGATGCGCCGTCCCAGCGGCGAAAACGGGTTGCGTGAAGGGACCAGAGGCCCCGCGCCCGTACGCGAACGGGACCTTCGCTACCGTATCGAAGTAGAGATGCTTCCCCAATCGGGTGTCCTGCGCGTGGCCGACGAATACTTGGCCGCATTGAACGCCAAGGGCGAGCCGACCGGCAAGCGCAAGCCTTTCATTGAAGGACAGGGAGAGAAGATACACCTGCGATTGGAAGGGCAGGCGCACCCCACCTACTATGATCGTTACCTGGACCACAGCATCCTCTCGATGCCGCATTATCCTCCGCACTGTCCGCACCTGGTGGCGGCACGGCGCGAACTGGAAAACTGGCTGTTTTTCTACTTCGAGCCGCGGGAACGTATGCGCGCAGTCAATCCGGTCAAGGAAGTGCGTCATCTGGGACTGATGGGGGAGGAGCTCGCCGCCTTTCTGAACACTATGAAGTCGCTTGACGCCAGCCGGTTCAAGGCGGTCGAAAAGGCGCTGCATACCCTTTTGCCCAATTTCGATGGTATCGAAGTCGATGTAAGCGATCTGGGCGAGGTCGAACTTCGCCTCAACGAAGGTGGTGTAGCAGTGCCGGCGCGCGTCCTCTCTGAAGGCACGTTGCGGCTGCTTGGGCTGTTGGCACTGACTGGAGTTGAAAATGCCCCGGCGCTGGTCGGATTCGACGAGCCAGAGAATGGCGTCCACCCTCGCCGAATCCGGTTGATCGCGGAGCTCCTGAAAACGCAGGAAATCCTAAATCAGACACAGCACATCATCACAACGCACTCGCCGATCCTTCCCGATCTCCTGGCCGACGACTCTCTTTACGCGGTACACCGCCTCGACCGGCGCACACGCATCGAGCGCTTCGACACCAGCTGGGGGCCATTGGGGCGAGGCCGTGATATCGATAGTGCCTTCTGTGACGAGCCGGAGAGTCTCCCTGTATCGGAACGCATCCTCAGGGGAGACTTCGATGCGCAGGACTCCATACGCCGCAACTTCATCATTTGAGCGCTTTTGGAGAGCAAGCATATCGTGCCGGAGCCAGTCGTCCACCGCCTGTTCAATTATGTTTCAGTTCTTGACCAGATTCTGCGCAGTTCACATTCCGGTGCCTAGCCTACATTAAATCGTTGCCGTTACCATGAACCAGCCGCAACCATTGCCTCTCACGTCCCCCAGCGCAGAGGAGAACGTGAAAAGAAGACAGGGAAGAAGAGTTCTCCCCGCGTATATCGCAGTGGGGCTCGGCCTTCTGCTGCTTATGATCCTGCTGGCCGCCTGCAGCGGAATCCGCCCCTCAACCGTGGAAGAAGAAGACCCGCTGGCCGCGCTCGGCGCCATGCCGCATTATGAAATCGAATTCTCCCTCAGCGACGATCTCATCTTTCTGCAGGGGTCGGCCCGTGTGCGCGTCCCCAACACCAGCGACGACCCCTGGACGCACCTGGTCTTTCGCCTCTACCCGGCGTTGCCCCACTACAACGGCGAGTTCAGCATTCAGAACGTGACGGTCGAGGGCAGCACCGCGCCCTTCGTCTACCTGGAGCAGAACACGGCCATACGGGTGGACCTGCCGCGGGCGCTGCTGCGCGGGCAGACAACGAACGTATACCTGAGCTGGAAGCTGCGCATCCCCCACTGGGGCGCGGATACGACGGGGGCCTACCGTCTCTTCGGCCTCAGCCAGGAATTCCTGAGCCTGCCGCTCTTTTACCCCTCGCTCGCCGTCTACCTGCCGGGGCCGACCGCGGCCAGCGGACGCTGGTGGCTGGAGCGGGGCACCAGCCGCGGGGACGCGGCCTTCAACTACATCTCCCAATTCGTCGTTACCGGCACCCTCCCCATCGATCAGATCCCCGTGGCCAGCGGCCAGTTGATCACCTCCACAGTCGTCGGTGACCAGCATATCCAACACCGGTGGGAGACCGAGCTGTCGCGCGAGTTCTTCGTCCACATGAGCAACCGCTTCCAATCCGACAGCCTCGACGCATACGGCACGCGCGTCACCAGCTACTGGCTGCCCGAGCATGAAGAGGCGGGGCGGGCCGTGCTGCAGCACACCGCGGCCGCGCTGCGCGTGTACAGCGACTGGTTTGGACCCTATCCTTACCCGGATCTGCGCGTGGCGTCCGCGCCGATCAGCTTCCGGGGGATGGAATACCCGCAGGTCTTTCTATTGGGCGTACAGCTGTATGACCGCTACCGGGACCAGCTGGAGATCAGGGCGGTCCACGAAGTCGCGCACCAGTGGTGGTACCAGCTTGTGCACAACGATCCGGTCAACCAGCCCTGGGTTGATGAGGGGCTGGCCGAATACTCCAGCCGCATCTACTATGAGGCGGTGCACGGTCCGGACGCGGCCGACATTCTGGAATACCGCCGCTGGCAGGCGGTCGTGGACGGGCTGATCAGCCGCGAACAGGACGCGCCGCTCGCACAGCCGGTGACCGCCTTTGCAGACGGAAGGATTTACGAGGGAATCGTCTACGGCAAGGGCGCACTCTTTTTCTCCGCCATCCGCCGCACGCTTGGAGAGCGGGAATTCAAGCAGTTTTTGCAAAACTACCTGGCCGACTATCAGTACAAGATCATAACGCCCGGAGATATGCTGGCGGCGTTGCGCGGGGTCGACCCTGAGGTCGCCGACGTGCTGTTCAACGAATGGATCGGGCCGCTGGCGAGCCGGCCGCCGCAAAGCGCAGCGCGCCAGACCGAGTGAGCACCGTGCGGCCGCGGCAATCGGCAACGGGCACGCAGACGAGCTGAACAATGGCGAACGTTCTTTGGATCGGCCTGGGCGCGGTGCTGGGCGCCAACGCCCGCTACTTCGTCAGCCTGTGGCTGACAGCGAAGTTGGGGCCGGCCTTCCCCTATGGAACGCTGACCGTGAACGCCGCCGGCAGCCTGCTGCTCGGCTTCCTCGTGGCGGCCGGCTCCCACTATCTTTCCCTGTCACCCCAGCTGCGACTGCTGCTGTTTGTCGGCTTCCTCGGCTCCTTCACCACCTTCTCCACCTTCGCCGTCGAGAGCATCGACCTCTGGCAGAACGGCCGCGTCTGGGCCGGTCTGGTCAATATCCTCGCCAGCAACGGCCTCAGCCTCCTCTGCGCCGCGCTCGGCATCCTGCTGGCCGGTCAGTTTCATAAACTGTGACCCGAACAGTCGAAGATTGGCCCGCACGGATTGGACACGACGGCCGTCCCCCTCTATACTGCCCTGGAACATCCGCCCTCACCAGCCCAGGGCAATCGCATCAAAAACAGTGATATAACAGTGATATAATAGCCCTGTGCCAGAATGCGAATATGCACTGCTGACAGCGTGTCATCATGTCATCATGACTCCCGCTAGCTGGGAATCTGAAGGCGAAGCAGGGCCCTTGCCAGAGTGTAAGCTGCCCAGTACCCAACAAAGACAGCGAGGAATCGTGCGCGAAGTCAAGCGCAAAGGACCAAAACAAGGAAACCTGCCCGCTCTGACCCGACTTTGACCCGACTTTACCCGACTCCAACCGTCCAGACACGACACCATGCCCCCCCACCGCCAGCGAACCGGCATGAGTCTGCCGTCTGTTAGAGTAGTGGATGAGCATCGTGGCGAACTTGCCAGAACCGGGAACAGACTCCGGACACGGAAAAACTGACGCAAAAGCGTGACGACAACAAGGACCAGAAAAAAAATTCGCCCGCTTTTACCCGACTTTTCCGCCATTTCCGCTATTTCCGCCATATTCCCG
>VXOE01000021.1 GCA_009840225.1 Caldilineaceae bacterium SB0662_bin_25
CCCCCGCACAAGGGAGGGCCGAATAGGCCCGACCGCCCAAACTGCAGTGGTCAGTGGTTAATGATCAGTGGTCAGATAGGAGGCTACCTCAGACTCAGAGCTGGGGGCGAGATGGGTACGGCTCCGCCGCTACCTGAGGTGCTGAAAAGTTCGCCTCCATTTTGGGATACGCCTGTGTGGGAAAACCATTGGATTCGGTCGGGGACTCGTGATAGAATCCCTTTCAGAACAGTTGTACCGCTCGGGAGAGGATTTGCATAGGCGGAGGAGAGACCATGGAACGCGCAGAACTGGCGTCGGACGCGCCTCAAATGCGGGTCGACTCATTGCAATCGAACGGTTCCACCACTGAGGAAGCTGCTGCGCCCCCCGACAGGCAGTTGAATCCCTGGGCTCCGGATGAAGGGCGCTATGTCAGCTTAGAAGAGTATTGGGTCAGGTGGTATGAGAACCCTTATCCAGACATGGACGTCAGCTATGAATGGAATAACGGCAGACTGGAGGCCAAACCGTTGCCCAATCCGCAGCAACTTGAACTTTACAATTGGTTTCTGGACCTCTTGCGCCGGTATTTGAGCACGCACGATGTCGCGAATCTCATCAATCTGGAAACCGGTATCGTCCTGACGATGGAGGATGCTGAAGAACCTTCGGGGGAACGAGTGCAAGTACGAAAGCCGGACATTGGCGTGATACTGAGGAGCAATCCGACGCCGTGGAGAGATACCGACCACCGTCACTTTGGGGGCGTGTGCGATCTCATTGTTGAAGCGGTTTCCGATTCCACTCTTGCTGAGGTGTTGCGGGATACGGAGGAGAAGAAAACTGACTACGCCTTGGGCGGTGTGAAGGAGTACTACATTCTCGATCCCAGCGGCGAGCACATGCACTTCTACCGTCTCACATTGGAGGACAGTTTCGAGGAGATACCGCCTGATGACCAGGGCGTCATCCGCTCGGAGATACTGCCCGGCTTGCAGTTTCGGCATTCGGATCTTTGGCGGCAGCCGCGCCTGGAAGAGTTAGCATTGGACGAAGTGTATTCGGGGTTTGTCATTCCGACCTATCAGGTCGCGGTTAACAGGGCGGAAGAGGCAGAGTCGCTGGCCGAGGCAGAGTCGCAACGTGCGGACGCAGAAGCCCGGCGTGCGGAAGCGGGAGAAGAGGCTCACCGGCAGGCGGCTAAGCGCGTACAGGAATTGGAAGCCGAATTGGCCCGCCTGCGGCAACGAAAGTCCTGAACGCAGTTCGAACTTGCATATCCCCGGCTCAAGGAAATAACAGTTCCCCACCGGCCCGGCAGATGCGCGGGGGCGTATGTCTGGGTTGCGGTAGTGAGATCTTGATGGTTCCCTTTGTTGGCGCTGATGGGAAAGACAGCTCCGCAAGAAGGTCCAGAGCAGTAGTAACAGCACATATTCCGATCCGGTGCATGAGCAGGCGCGCGGACCGAACGCCACCATCCATATTTTCTTCTCGCAGGGGTACCAATTATGCCACCAAATATACTTTTTCTGATGAGCGACGAGCACCGCGCCGACATTACCGGCTACGAGGGCGATCAGGTCGTGCGTACGCCCACGCTGGACGGTCTGGCGGAGACGGGCGTGGTGTTCAGAAACGCTTACGCGGCTTCGCCGATCTGTATACCGGGGCGACAGGCGATGATGTCGGGTCAACTGCCGCGCACGTGCGGCTGCGAAGTCTTTGCCCAGGATTTGCCGGTGGGGCATATGACGTTTGCCCGACGATTCAGCCAGTATGCGTATCATACGGCGGCGGCGGGGAAGCTGCATCATACCGGGACCGACCAGATGCAGGGTTGGAGTCAGCGGATCGGGTCGGCGATGCAAGTGGGCCCGCATTTTGTCGCGGACCGGGACGAGGACTCTTTTGCCCGGTACACGAGGGGGTTGGGGGAGGTTAAGTGGAGCGACACGAAGGAGGTGCTGCGGGCGGGTGTGGGCCACTCGCCCCACATCGTCCAGGACGAGTATGCGTTGACCGGCGCGCTTGACTTAATTGAGCAGTACTTCACCGATCCCTATTATGACCGGCAGCAGCCGGAACGTCCGCTGCTGCTGAAGGTCAGTCTGAATCAACCTCACTACCCGTACTTCACGAGTGAAGAGAAGTTCACATACTACCTGAACCGGGTGGAGCCGATTCTGGATGAACCGGTATTCGACCATCCATTTCTGAGCCAGAAGCAGGTGCGACCGGGCGTGGATGCCTCGCCGCGGGAGTTGCGGCGCGCCGTCGCCGGCTACTACGGCATGATCGAGAGGATCGACGAGATGTACGGCTCTCTGTTGCGCGCGTTGGAGCACGTGGGCCAGGACCTAGACGACTGGATCATCGTCTACACCAGTGACCACGGCGAGATGTTGGGCGAGCACGGTATCTGGGAAAAGCAGAAGTTCTTCGAGGCCAGTGCGCGCGTGCCGCTGATCATACGCTGGCCCAAGTCGTTTGGCGGCGGCAGGGTTGTCGATGAAAACGTCAATCTGTGCGACCTGTTCGCCACGTTGTGCGAGCTGTGCGAGATCCCGATGCCGGAGGGGCTGGACAGCCGCAGCTTGGGCCCGCTGCTGCGGGGCGACGGAGCAGACTGGCGTAATGAGAGCGTCAGCCAGTTTGGGGCACGCAACCTGATGATCAAGTGGGATGACCTTAAGTACCAGTACTATGGTGAGGAGATGCCGGAGGTGTTGTTCGATCTGGAAAGGGATGCGTCAGAGCGGCAGAACTTTATTGACGATGCCCGGTATGCCGGTGTGCTGGAGGAGTTTCGGGAAAGGCGGTTTGAGTTGGGGTTCGGGCCCGGCGCGCAGGAGGGGTATGTAAATGCGGGGTACTGAGGGAGTCTGATGACTGCGGATGAGATTGCCCAAGCAGTGCAGGGCGGCGAGACAATGTACACCGAATTCAAGTCGGCAGCGGCGCGCCCTGAGTGTCTGGATACGGCGTTTATCTCCTTTCTAAATACGAAGGGCGGCGTTCTGTGGTTGGGCATTGAAGACGACGGCACAGTTTCAGGTGTGACCGATATAGATGGCGCGCGCCAGCGCGTAGACCAGATACTGGCAAACAACATTACTCCTCGCGCCACGGCTTTTATTGAACAGGTTGAAATTGGCGTAACGCGGCTTCTGAAGATCACGCTTTCCCGCGGGCTTGACCGACCGTACTACACACAGCGGGGCCAGTGCTATGTTCGCCAGAACGCGGGGAAGCGATTGGCCTCCCGCGAAGAGATTCGCCGTATGTATATGGCGGTTCGATCATTTTTTTTCGACGAATCGGTTCTCTCCGGGACCGGGCTGTCCGACGTGGAAAAGCCCATTCTTAATGCCTTCCTGGCTGCGGCCTATGGAGTGGCTGAGGAAACGGACCGGCCAGACGAAGAGTTGGAGCGCTTGTTGCGCAATTTGAAGTGCATGGCGGGAGAGGAACTCACGGTCGCGGGGGCGCTGCTTTTCGGCCGTCAACCGCAGCGGATGCTGCCGACGGCACGGATGGAATTCGCTCGCTTCGAGGGGGAGATAGCGGGAGAAACGATACTTGACCGAAAAACGGTTGAAGGGAGGCTGCCGCAACAGTTGGACCAGATAGAGAGTTTGTTGCGGCTACACCTGCGCGACGCAGGCGTCATCCGCGGCTTCGAACCGGAAGTGCAAGCGGAGTTACCGCCGGAAATGCTGCGAGAGTCGGTGACGAATGCCCTCGTCCATCGGGATTACTCTATTTCGGCCCCAGTACGCGTTATGCTCTTTGAAGACCGGCTGGAGATTCACAGTCCCGGCCAGTTGCCAAACGGTGTTTCGGTGGAAAACGTTCGTGCCGGCATTCATGTGGAGCGCAACCCCATCATACTCTCACTGATGTCAAAGCTGGGATTGATGACTCGGTTGGGAACGGGAATCGTGCGCATCTTTCGCTTGGCGGCGGAGAGGGGGCTGCCGGAGCCGGAGCTGGAAGAGCGCGGCGCTGAATTTGTGGTTACCCTGTACCGGATGCCGTCGCCGGCATGAAGTCTGGAGATTCTGGAATGCAGCAACGAAGGACTCAGGACGAATGGATTCTCGAATCCCCGGTTGGGGAGGGGGAGACGTTTACTGACAGCGACCCTTGGCGCGTGTTTAGAATTATGGGGGAGTTCGTCGAGGGTTTTGACACGCTGGCGGGGTTGGGCGCTGCGGTCTCGATTTTTGGCTCGGCGCGCACGCGGCCGGACGATGCCAACTATCTGGCGGCTGTGGAGACGGCGCGTTTGTTGGCTGAGTCCGGGTTAACGGTCATCACCGGCGGCGGGCCGGGGATTATGGAGGCCGGGAACCGGGGGGCGCAGCCAGAGGAGGGGGCCTCGGTCGGATTGGGTATCGAACTGCCCTTTGAGCAGGGGGTGAATGAGTACGTCGACATAGGGATCGAGTTTCGCTACTTTTTTGTGCGCAAGATGAACTTTGTCAAGTATGCGCAGGGATTCGTTATTTTTCCGGGCGGGTTCGGCACGCTGGATGAGCTGTTTGAAGCGTTGACGCTGATCCAGACCGGAAAGATCAGGCAGTTCCCGGTGGTGCTCTTCAACTCTGACTATTGGCGGGGGTTGCTGGACTGGCTACGCGGCACGATGCTGGCGGCTGGGAATATCTCCGGCCCTGATCTCGAACTGATGCGGCTGGCGGATTCACCGGAAGAGGTCCACGAACTGATTTTGCAGGGGCTTTCGAAGCAGGCCAGTTGGTGCGAGAAGTCGGCGGAGGCGGCGCGGGCGGCGACACGGCTGGCTCTGGAGGTGAGCAGATAGATGGCACGCAGACGCAAGGGGCTGAATCGACATCAGAAGGCGGCCTTCAAGGGCGGGGAACACAGGGTGCGGGGCG
Source organism: Caldilineaceae bacterium SB0662_bin_25 (assembly GCA_009840225.1). Lineage (GTDB taxonomy): Bacteria > Chloroflexota > Anaerolineae > Caldilineales > Caldilineaceae > Bin5. The sequence continues at coordinate 4,887 of VXOE01000021.1, forward strand.
AGGAGGTCCAGAGGCTGATTGAGATGGCCTACAGCGGGGACCCTGCCGAACGGCTGCATGCGGCCGAAAACCTCTGTCCATGCCATGTGCGCAAGCGGGTTGAGGCAGCGTGGGAGGCGTTGTACCGGCTGATGCAGGATGCGGATGTACGGGTGCGGCGGGCGGCCTGGCATACATTGGAGGACGGCGGCTGTCCGGACGACCCGGCGCTGATGCCGATCTTTGAGCGGGCGGTTGCCAAGGAGACGGACAGCCAGGTGCGGCGATTCGTAGAGCGGTTTGCGACGCCGGCGCTGTCGGAGCACAGCCGGCAGGAGGCACAGCGGGCGGCGTACACGCCTTTTCAGGCGTACGGCCGATGCGACTTTTGTAGTGAGAGTGGGCGGCGGGTGCGGACCGATTACGAGACAGAACTCAGCGGTAAGGGTGGTGTGGGACGACTTGCCCAGATCTGTCAGGAGTGTGATGGACGGGCTTCATAGAGTCATACCTACATTGCTTCACGACGCCGTCCCTTCAACCTTCTCTATTTCCAAGAGCTCCCCAGCAGCGCGCCTGTCCATGTCCCGTCTGCGCAATTGAAGTCAGATTCGGGTGGCGCGGCCGCGGCGGTGTATGACCCCGGACGACGTTACTCGGCCTCCTGGCCAACGGCAGGCCCAGTGTCCACTTCGCCATGAAGATTTTGCGCGGTGACCTGGTCCAATAGATCGTCCAATTTCAGACGGATAGGTGGAACGGGTGCGATGACCAAAGCGTCTCCCCGCAGTGACATTCTGACAAGCGAATTGAGTTCGAGACCAAGCTGATTTGCAAGGGATTTTGGGATGCGCAGGGCCAGGTCGTTGCCCCACTTCGTTACGCGAGTTTCCATTTTTATGTTACTCCTGAGTTACTCGTTCAAGAGATGGGTCTGTGACTCTTCATTGTCGTAGATATAGCAAGTATACAGTAGGGGACGGTTTGCGTTTTGGTTCGGGAACCGTCGGTGTGCATCTCAGATTTGGAGTGGGAATAGTCTGGCGGAGAATTGATGCCAACGATTGCTGAGTTTTTTTGCCGACGTTTTGGGGAGTCACAGGGCAGGCACAAGGCCTGCCCCTACAGGACATTTGAGGAGGCAGGTGGGGGAGGGCTGCATTGGCAGGCGAGGGCAGGCGCAAGGCCTGCCCCTACGGGGGGTATGGCTGGTTGGCGCATTTGAGGGCGACGCGGGCCTGGGCACCCACAAGGGGTGCCCCTACGGGGATTTGGTGGGACTGGCGGTACGTGGGTTGGCGGAATTCCTTCGGTTGGGCACCTGTCCAATATCGACACCAGGTCGGCGAGGGATGTTGTAGGAGAGGGGGCGTGGGGGGGGGGGGGGCCCCCCCCCCCCGCGGGGGG
>VXOE01000023.1 GCA_009840225.1 Caldilineaceae bacterium SB0662_bin_25
GTTTTTTTATTTGTTCTTTTGTTGCGGGTGTGTCTGCGAGATTCAATAATTAACCCCCGGGGGGGGTTTTTTTTTGTGTTGGGGGGGGGGGGGGGGGGGGGCCCCCCCCCCCCGCTCAAGGGAAGGCGCTAGCGCCCGACCGCCCAGAATAGCGGAAGTCAGTGGTTAGTGGTCAGTTGTCAGAGACAGCGTTTCCTCGGCCTAAGGGTTGATCGCGGCATGGCCACGTTCAGTCGCCGCAAGAGAATAACGTGATATCGCCCCCATTATGGGATACACACCCAGTCGACGCAGACCTGCTTTCTGTGTCAGGACTGACCTCTGACCGACCACCTCAGATATCCTAACACTCCATAGTAACGGTTGACTTCCCGCACAGAGCAGGTGATCTTGCGCCCTGAATGCCCGTACCTCTGCGGGCACCGCTCCAGTGTGTGCCCTGTGCGGCCTGCCAGGGAACTTAGTGCTTCTTCAAGGAAATTTTTCCGTTTGCACATAAGGACCAGATTTGGGCATAATACTCAAATTCCTTCTTTTGGGCTTGATCATTTGTGAAATTGACTAGCTAATTGCCGAATCAATCCTCACGAGCAGGTCGGAGGGAAATCGGAGAGTCCGCTGCGGCGGGGTCAGTCATGCTACAGATCACAACTTGGAGATACGCTCAGATCGCCAAGTGATCATGAGTGCTGCTAACCGACTGGCAGCAAGCCCAATAGGACTCTCCAACAGCTCTCAATGGTGCCAGCTGAAAAGCGCTAATCTGAACAACACCAACGGCGGTGAAGAGCGTGCCAACCCAAGACGAGACCGTAAACGAGAGTGCCATCAGCCTGTTCAGCAACTATGCACTGGACGGGTCCATCTTCGATGAGATGTTTCAGGAGAACGGTCGACCGCGAGAATCGTACCAGAAGCTGCTACAAAGCATTCTTGAGCTTCAGGCCAGTGAATTGACACAGCGTCAACAGGCCGCAGACCTCACATTTCTGAACCGGGGCATCACCTTCACTGTCTACGGTGAAGACTCCACGATCGAACGCATCTTCCCCTACGATATCCTGCCCCGCATCATCAGTGACGAAGAGTGGAGAAAGATTGAAAACGGTTTACGTCAGCGCATCCACGCCATCAATCTCTTCCTGCGAGACGCCTACAACGAGGGTCGCATTTTGCAGGAAGGTAAGGTGCCTTTCGACCTGATATACAGTTGCGCAAACTACCAGCGAGAAATGCGCGGCGTCAAGGTCGCCAACGACGTTTACACATCTATCGTAGGTACCGATCTCGTTCGCCTGCCGGGAGGCGAGTTCGCCGTCCTGGAGGACAATCTGCGTGTGCCCAGCGGCGTCTCCTACATGCTCGCCAACCGCGAGGTGATGACCCAGGTGTTCCCAGGCATGTTCGGCGGCTATGGGATCAGACCCATTGGCCTTTACGGTCAGGCATTGCTGGAGCAGTTACAGACGCTTTCGCCCAAGGGGAGAGACGCGACAATCGTTCTTCTGACTCCCGGTATATTCAATTCCGCCTACTTTGAGCATACCTTTCTTGCGCGCGTCATGGGAATCGAGCTGGTCGAAGGAGCCGATCTACTCATTCATGACGGATTCGTCTACATGCGCACGACCAGCGGCCTGCAGCGCGTAGACGTAATCTACCGCCGCATCGATGACGAATACATCGACCCGCTTCATTTTGAGCCCGATTCGGTTCTGGGCGTTCCCGGCCTCTTCAATGCCTATCGCGCCGGAAACATTACACTGGCCAACGCAATTGGCACGGGGATCGCAGACGACAAGGCAGTGTACGCTTTTGTTCCTGAGATGATCCGCTACTACCTGGGTGAAGAGCCAATCCTTGAGAATGTCGAGACCTACCTGTGCTTACGGGATGACGAGCGGGCGCATGTACTGGACAACCTTGACAAGCTGGTGGTGAAAGCCGTCGGTGAGTCCGGGGGGTATGGCATGCTGATCGGGCCATACAGTACGGCCAAAGAACGGGAAAGCTTCCGCCAGCAGATACTGGAAAATCCCCGTAACTACATCGCCCAGCCAACGCTGAGCCTTTCGCGAGCGCCATGCTACATCAATGGGAATGTAGTCTCGCGTCATGTTGACTTGCGGCCGTTCATTCTTTACGGAGGAGAGCAGGAAAACACGGTCATCGTGCCGGGGGGACTGACGCGGGTTGCCCTACGTGAGGGATCGCTAGTCGTCAACTCTTCTCAAGGCGGAGGCAGTAAGGATACGTGGGTCTTGCAAGAGAGCTGATTCAGAAAGAGGAATAGCGCCAATGTTATCCAGATCTGCTGACAGTATGTACTGGATCGGCCGGTATATGGAGAGGGCAGAGAACACGATCCGCCTGCTGAGAGTAAGACTGAACTTCATGGTTGGGCAGGCCGCTCAGCACGGCAACGACCGCGGCTGGCAGCAGTTTTTCTCTGCTTTGCGGCAGCCCCCTCCGGCGATGAAAAACGGTGTAGTGGATAGCCAGGTGGCCCTGCAGATGGCCCACGATCTCACTTTCAACGCCGACAATCAGAACTCGATCTCGGGCTGCATCAATTTGGCCAGGTCGAACGCGCGTACCGTCAGGTCCCAGCTGAGTAGTCAGCTCTGGGAACACATGAACCGGCTTTATCTGCGTCTTCACGCCTGGCAAGGCCACCAGAACTGGCACGAAGAACGCGACAATTTCTTCAGGGAGCTTGAAAGCAGTGTCTCCCTTTTTCAAGGACTTGCTCTCTCTTCGCTCTTGCATGATGAAGGGTGGTTGTTTATCCAGATCGGAGGCCACCTGGAGCGAATTCTATCTGTATGTAGTCTCTTGCAGGCGCACTTCCGGCACTTCGGCGTTGACGGCGGCGAGCGGCTGGAGACCGTTGACCCGCTCAACGGAATCGGCGTCCTGCGCGCGTGTAATTCCTTTGAGTCTTACTGCCGAGTATACGACCCAAGGCCGGAGACGCGTCAGGTAACTTCATTCCTGTTGCTCAATCCATATCTCCCAAATTCGGCCCGATTCAATATTGACCAGATGGCTGACCTGCTGAGGCAGGTTGCCGGAGCAACAGAGACACGCCGTGCCGGCGACCTGAATCGACTGTCGGGCAAGCTGCAGGCCCATCTGCAGTACAGTCAGATCGACGACGTGATTGAGATCGGGGCCCAAACGTTTGTTACAGACATCATGGAGAGTTGCGATCAGATTCACAGTGCGCTCCAGGATGCTTATTTCAACTACGATATCGAAGAGGCTTTCGCCTAACTCGCCTCCCAGAACCCGCGAAATGAAATACTACTCGGTTCACCACCACACCAGGTATCGCTACGACTCCGAAGTCAGGGAGAGTACGATGGAAGTGCGCATGCAGCCTCGCACCGACCGTCAACAGAGGTGTTTGAACTTTCTGTTGGAGGTGTGGCCGCATGCACAAGTGCTGGCAACGAGCGACTGCATGCAGAATGCCATTCACTATTTCGATATTCCCAGACGCCACTCCGAGCTGCTTCTGCGCGCGCAGGCGCTGGTCTTGGTACAGGATTCTGATCCTTTGGCGGGGAGCCTCGAAGGCTCGACCTGGAAGGAGTTGGAGGGTATCGCTGCGACCGGTCAACACTGGGACTGGCTGACGCCCAGTAGCTTCGCACGCCCGACCGGCCTTCTGGCCGACTTTGCAGAAGAGATTGGCTTCGGCAAAGCCAGAGACCCTCTCAGCGCTCTTTTCGACGTCAATGAGAGGATCCACTCGGCAATCGAGTATACGCCGAAGAGTACCGCAGTTGACTCACCAATCGACACGGCCCTGGAGAACCGCCGCGGGGTCTGCCAGGACTTTTCCCACATCATGATAGCACTGCTTCGAAGGGCTAGTATCCCTGCTCGATACGTCAGTGGCTATGTCTTTCAAGATCCTGAAAGAAAGGAAGAAAAAGACATTTCCGGGGCTTCACACGCTTGGGTAGAGGCATTCCTACCGGTGACCGGTTGGATCGGCTTTGACCCGACCAACAACTCTTTCGTCAGCGACAACCACATCCGTATAGCGGTCGGCCGGGACTATGCGGACGTTCCACCGACTCGAGGGACATATAAGGGAAATGCTCGCAGCGAGCTGACAGTTGGCGTCCATATTTCTGAGACAGAAGATGAGGATATCCCTCACGATCTGCTTGACAACGGTCACATTACAGTCAGAGAGTTTGCCGAAGCGGAAAGCAGCACGAGGCTGCGTATCGATCAGGAACAGCAACAACAGCAATAGGCTCGGATATAGAAAAAGGGCCGTTCGCGAGCGAACCGACCCAATTCTGGCGAGCAATTTGTTTTTCGAGACTTCAGGGCGTCTTCTCCCGAAATCGGTCCTACTGAATCACAGACTTAGGCGTCGGCACCAGACGCATGACCTTAATGGTCTCGCGGTTGAGCATGTCAGGAATCTTGGGTGCAATATCGTTCAGCCAGCCATCGGACTGGTAAACGGCCTCGTACAGGGCCTCTCGGTCGGCCTCGTCCTTGAATCGGCGCAACCACACGTAGCAGTTCTCGTCCTCCTCGTCAATAAAAGACCCGGCAACCACCATGCCTTTCGACACTTGGAAAGGGATAATCACGTTTTCCATGTAATCAACCCAATCGTCGCGTTTGCCGGGGTGACACTCGTAAATCCTGTACTCGTACAACATCGGTTAGTCTCCTCGTTGTTTTGAATCCGGCTCTGTCAGTCGGCCGGAATTGGCTCCGGCTGGGACTGGGTCAGAAGCCGCATCGGTCTGTCTCCTTCGACTTCAAATCGGGAAAATGTCGGTAGATGCTCCACATTAGCAGCGAACATTTGATTGACCATTTCACGGATTTCGGCCATCGAAAGCACTGCGGTTGTCAAGGGATCGTGAAGAATCGCCTGGAAGATTTTTCGTGGATCGCCTTCTATAATCCCCTCTACTGCCAGTTCCTCAATCTGAGAGCTGAGGCCTGTTAACATGGCTACCGAAGCCGGCAGCGGTCCGACCCTGACGCTCTCCAATCCCTTCTTGCTTGCCCACACCGGAATCTCGACACAGGCTTCCACAGGCAGATTGTCGACCAGCGGTGTCGTGCCGTCTCCATTGGGCATGTTGCCGTTGAATTGGAACGGTTCCCCGCCTTCAAGTGCGTTGATTATATAGGCGGCGTACTCGTATCCGCGCGTCAGGTTCAGTGGTGCCGGGTCGTCGAGCCAGACGCGGATCTGCTCTTCCCAATCATCTTCACGTGCAGAATAATGTTTCAGGACATAGGCGTATTCGCCCGGGTTCCAGCCGGTGCCATGCGTGCAGTACTTTTCGATCAAGTCTGGGCGCTTTCTGAACCAGGGGTTGTACTCCGAGTGATGGCCGCTGGACTCGGTTGGGTAGTAGTCAAGGTGCAAAAACATTTCGTTGCGCACCTGCTCTTCGTTGTAGACCTCGGGCCTTTCAGTAATCGCTTTGCGGATCAGCGGGTAGGCGTCCTCACCATTCCACTCATACTTCAGATACCAGGCCATGTGGTTTATGCCGGCACAAGTGTAAGTGATTTCGTCGGGCGGCGCCCCGATCCAGCGAGCAAGCATAGTTGCGGTGCCCTGCACGCTATGGCAGAGGCCGGTGGCGACGGTACCGGTCTCCTTTTGAATCGCACGGCAGTTGATCACCATTGGGTTGGTATAGTTGAGCATGACGGCGTCGGGGCACAGTCGCTCCATGTCTCGAGCAATGTCTACCATCACAGGTGTGGTGCGCATGGACCGAAAAATGCCGGAAGGGCCACGAGTGTCGCCGATATTTGTGTCGATCCCGTACCGCTTGGGAATCTCGATGTCTGTGCGCCAAACGTCGGTCTGGCCTACGAGGATGGTGACGATCACGTAGTCGGCGCCGTCCAGCGCTTCTTCCCGGCTGAGGGTTGTCTCAACCGTAGCGGGATAGTTCCCTTCGCGAACGATGCGTCGCACCGCCTGCTCGATATAGCCCAGCTTCAAGGGATCGATATCCATCAAACAGATTGTGGCGTCCTCAAGACGAGGAAACGTCAGTACATCTTTGACCAGCTTTCGAGTGAAGCCGAAGCTGCCGGCTCCGATGAATGTGACTTTCGGCAAAGGAATACCTCCTCTTGAGAACGGATCAGAGTCGGGAACTGAGCCCGGTCCGAGCTGCTCAGATAAACAGGTTTCTGCGCTTCCAAAGAATTGCGCCGGCCCTGTGAGCCAGTGAACTCTCTTGCTGCAAGATCATGGGACACGGTCCTGGCATTGTATCCTCAGCAGCGCGACTATATCCGCAGGATTCTGCCAAAGAACGGTACGGGAGATCGACGTGCACGAAGCGCATTGACAATTCCGGCAACCCAAGCGACGACCACCGCCAGGTAAACGGCGACCACAAGTGCGAAAACATAGGCTGCGACGACACCACCGAACGGCAGCAAAGAGATTAGCCACGAGAATAAGACCCAGACCGCGGGGGCCAGAATCAGTGCTGCGACGATTGATAGTGACTGCATCGCGTGGAACCTTGAAAATGAATCGTCTTTCCGCAACGCCAGGATATAGGCGGGCCCGAGAACGGGCAACAGATAGGCCAACAGGGCTGCGTCGACGTTCAAACCGCTCCTTGACGATTCGTTCGCGGTCATTCTCCCTCTCCAATCCCCTGCAGCGCCAGCTCGCTGGCGAAGTGACAGCTGGCAAAGTGTCCCGGTTCAATCTCTTCCAGATGGGGCTCCTCTTGCGTACACTGGTCCTGTGCATAAAGGCAACGGGGATGAAACACGCACCCGGAGGGCGGATTGGCCGGACTAGGTATATCGCCTTCAAGGATTATCCGATTCAGCTGTATGTCAGGGTCCGCAGGAGGGATGGCCGAAACCAGCGCCTCAGTATAGGGATGAAGCGGTCGTCGGAGAAGCCTTTCTGAATCGGCGATTTCCACCAGCCGGCCGACGTACATGACGGCAATGCGGTCGCACATGTGCTCGACTACGGAAAGGTCGTGGGCGATAAAGAGATAGGTCAGTCCCAGTTCTTCCTTCAACTCCTGAAGAAGGTTCAACACCTGGGCCTGAATCGACACATCCAAGGCCGAGACCGGTTCGTCAGCAATGATCAGGCGCGGCCTAAGCGCCAGCGTCCGGGCCAGTCCAATCCGCTGCCGCTGTCCTCCGGAGAATTCATGGGGATAGCGGCGCATATAGTTCGGATCCAGCCCGACCGCCGTCATCAGCTCTGAGACCCTGTCCTCTAACTCGCGGCCGGAGGCCTCCTTGTGGATGATGAGCGGTTCTCCGATGAGGTCTTTCACAGTCAGTCGCGGATTCAACGAACTGAAGGGATCCTGGAAGATCATGCGCATTTCTTTGCGCAGCGGCTTCATTTCGGCCTGGTCGATAGTGGCGATATCGAGGCGCTCGCCTTGGGCAGAGTTGTACCAGATCTCGCCGTCGGTCGGATCGTAAAGGCGCAGCACAGACCGGCCGACCGTGGTCTTGCCGGAGCCACTTTCTCCAACGAGGCCCAAAGCTTCGTTGCGGCTTATTGCGAAACTTACGCCGTCAACGGCCTTGACATGCCCGACAATTCGCTGCAGGAATCCCTTACGTATGGGAAACCACTGTTTCAGGCCGTTGACTTCAAGAAGAGCTTCTTCCATTTTCCCTCTTTGCTCTAGCGATCGTCGTTGGCGTCAGCTACAATCTGAAGTTCATCCACAGCCAACAGGATATCCGGATCAGTCCAACCCTTCCATTCCTGCAGCTGCTGAAATGCCCTGCGAAAGATGAGCTGCACTTCAATGTGGATGTCGTCGTCGCCGAGACCGCTGTCATCATCGGGCAGGGCAAAGCGAAAACTACCCGCCCTTGAGGACAGTGCCGGAATGCGGGTATCTTCGACCAATTCCACCAGCCTCCAGTGGGAAAAGGTTGGTTCTTCCCCAGTCAGAGTATCCCGCAGAATCCTGGCATACGCCTGGCCGGCAAACCCAGCCACGTCACCTGCCCATTCGGGGAGCGACTCACCTTCTACCAGTGCCAGTTCTCCGCCGCTTCCGTGGGTAGCCCGGACAACCAAGAGCACCTGTCGCAGCGGCGACCCGGTGGGATAGTGATGGCCCGCCCCGGTATTGCTGACAACTGTGTTCACAACGATTTCGGCACCATCGATTTCGACATTGCTTTCCAGAGAGATCGCGCTTCTCAGGAACTGTTCGTCCGACGCGCCAGGCATCTGGTGCAGGTGAATCTGGTCGAGTTCACGAAATAGTCCACCCTTTTCGGGGTACACGAAATAGCTGCGCTGCGACTGCTCGGCCAGTTTCCCAAGGCCGGCCGGCAACGTGCGTCCGCTCGTCCTTTCCAGCCACGCCGCCGTCTGCACCAGGGACTCCATGCGGGATGTAAGTCGCGGGGCATCAGGCATGTGACAGTTTTGGCAGGTCTGGCCAGTACCGGGATCACTGTATGGACTCTCAAGCCATTCCCCGTAAGAGTTGTAGATTTCAGTCGTGTCGTTGACGCCAAAGTGACAGGCGGCGCAGAACGCGCTTTCGCGGTGCAACTGATTGAAACTGTCTTTCGGTCGGGAAACATCGTCGACCGTCCCCATCAGTAGGTCTTCTCCCGACTTGGGCCGGTAAAGCGTAAGTGAAAGTATGCCAGGCATAGCGGGATCCGGCAGCACGGTGTCGGTATAGAAGTTCACGGCGCCGATCTTGTGGCAGAAATCACATGAGATGCCTTCAGAGGCCACACCTACGGCTTCATTAGGGCTTACGCCGTCCGGCAATTCGTCGCTGGCGTCGCTGGTCTCCTGCATATGGCAGCCATTCCACCCGCAGCTGTTGTCGGCATCCAATTTAGAAGCCATAGGCGTGTGGCAGGCCGCGCAGTTCCCGTCCCGTTTGGGAAAGTCTACCTTGAAGCCCGGCCCAAAGTAGGGATCGTCGGGGTCACGCGTACGGGGCAGACCTGTATCGTAATTGCTGTTACGGCTGCGGTTGCCTTCGATGTCGGTACCATTGTACATTGTCAGAAAGCGGACGTTCACCGCTGACTGGCTGTGGGCATCGAGCCGCCACTCTGCGTAGGATGGGTGGCACTCACCACAGTTTTCGGACGGTTCCCAGTCGTAGACAGCATTGTCAACGCGGTTGTGGGGATGCAGCTCGATACTGACCTGCACTTCGCCGCCGCTCGCCTCCGTCCAACCGAAAATGTAGCCTTCCGCCCACGCCACCAGTGTCACGTTTTCGGCGGTGGAAACACCTTCGATCGTGAATCCTCCTCTTTCATCCGTGTAAGTATGGTTTGCGGTCGTCTGCACGCGCACCAGTGCGCCTGCCACCGGCCCGCTTGCGTCGGTAACGGTGCCACTGACAGATGCGGCAGGGGGTTGAGGCCAAGCAAATACGGCGACAACGGTTCCAAAGGTGAGAAAGACGAGGATGAACAAGATGAGCACGATGGGCCGTGCCCAGGCTCGAAGCACGACGGCCAAAGCGTTGCCACCGACCTGAAATGACCTTCGCCTGCCCAACGCGGTTCTCCGTCCCAATCTCAGACTATCGAATATGGGTCGGCCGCATCTCGCAGACCGTCTCCCAGAAAGTTGAATCCCAGCACGGCAACGATGATAAAGACGACAGGCGTCATGATCCAGGTGTGCGTGCCGAGCGTTTGCAGGTTCTGCGCGTCCCGCATCAGGAAGCCCCAACTCACAAGCGGCTCCTGGATCCCGATGCCCAGGAAGCTGAGAAACGCCTCCGCAAGAATTATCTGAGGGATAGTAAGAGTGAGCACGACGATTATGTGGCTGATTGAATTGGGGAAGAGGTGCAGAAAGATGATGCGAGCGTCTGAGGCGCCCATCTCTTTGGCAGCCAGTATGAAGTCAGTCTCCCGGAAGGCCAGTACCTTGCCACGCACTTCGCGGGCCAGCAGGGTCCACGAGAGCAGAGAAAAGATGATCACCATGATGATGAAGACCTGCAACGAGTCCCACGTACGCGGGATGATCGCAGCCAGTGCCAGCCAGAGTGGGAGCTGCGGAAACGAGGCCACAAACTCCACGAAACGCTGAATGACGTTATCGATCACGCCTCCATAGTAGCCGGACACGATACCGACAACGGCGCCGACTACGATACTGACGATTGTGGCAAAGAGACTCAACGACAGTGAAATGCGCCCAGCAGCACAGGCACGGCCCCACAGGTCCCTGCCCTGTTTTTCAGTTCCGAGCAAGTGGATCTTGCCTCCCTCGCCCACGCCGAAGAGATGGTAGCGCGTTGGGAACAGGCCAAGGATTTTCCATTCCCAGCTCTTGACCATGAACTGTATGTCATATCGCTGCTCCGGATCGTCCTCCCAGAGTGGTTCAAACGTCTTGGGATCGATTGTTACGACCTGATTGTAAATGAAGGGACGGAGATGGAAGTTGCCCTCGGCATCGATCAGGCGGATTCGAGTGGGCGGGATAAAGCTATCTTGCAGATTGGCGTCGGTAGGATCAACAGGGGCAAAGAACTCGGCAAAGATTGCTAGAATTATCAGCGACAACACCATAAGCCCGCCGGCGATGGCCGGCCGGCTTTTTCTGAACCGCTGCCACACGAGCTGGAAGTAGGATTCGTGCTGCTCTTCTTCCAAGTCGACCGATTGAAGCGTGGTATCGGCGCTAGCCCCATTCTGCGAAGATGCCATAGTCAGGTCAGTAGTGAATTAAGACAGTTAGAGAAACCGAAGGCGATGTGAGTCTGGCAGAACCGAACCCTCAAAGGCCCGTTTGTACGCCACTCTCATTCCTGAGAAGCTTCAGTCCGCTAAAGAGATATCCGGCTTTCAATCTACGAAAACCGAACCCGCGGATCCAGCACAGCCAGTGAGATATCTGCAATCAAATTGCCTGCAACCAGAAGCACACCATAGATCAACAGGCAGCTCGCGGCAATATAGATGTCTTCATTGCGGAGCGAAGTCAGAAGCAGGGTACCGATTGTCGGCAGACCCATCACGATTGACGCCTGCAACTCTCCTTGCAGCATGTAGGGAAGCACTGTCCCCTGGTACATGATGATGGGATGCAGAGCGTTCGGCACTGCATGTCGACGCATCACCTGCCCTTCAGTCAATCCTTTGGAGCGGGCCGTCGTCACGTACTGCGCGTTCAGTTCGTCCAGCATGTTGCCGCGCATTACGCGCATGTTGCGGGCCACGCCGCCAAGCCCGGCGATTACCACGACCGGCCAAATATGCTGGAGTAGATCGACCAGCTTTGCCCAACTCTCTCGCGCCTCGGCAACGGTGCCGAAGGCCCAGGGCACAACCACATATTGCGGTGAGTGGAAAGCGGTAACGTGCTCCTGCTCCAAGGTAAAGACGAGAAAGAACATGATTGCAAGTGCGATCCAAAATCTGGGCAGCGCCGACAGAATGAAGGCAATAAATGCTGCCACGTTGTCCGCGATCGAGTACTGCCGTGGCGCGACAAATATACCTGCGATTATACCGACAGCAGTTGAAGTCAGATGGGCAAGAACGGCCAGCAAAAGTGTGCGAGGCAAACGTTCAGCTATCAGTTCGCCGACGTCACGTTTGTAAGCGAAGGAAAAGCCGAAACTCCCTTTCGTTACCATGTCCCGGATCCAGACATAGAACTGTATAGGGAGCGGCCTGTCCAGTCCATAGCGCTGACGGAACAGGTTGGCCTGCCTTTCCGCCTCAGCTTCGGTGGCGCCGCCCTGCTCGATAAGGAAAGACTCGTAGCCGTCAGCATAGTCGCCCGGGGGCAGCTGGATCACAATAAAGCTGACCAGGGCGATGCCCAGAACAACGGCAACCGAAACGGTAAAGCGGCGAACAATGAAACCGATCATTGGATGAATTCAGGGGAGACTATTAGAAAGTTCTGCTGGAAGGAGTGAAGAGAAAGGAGCAAGATCGACTCTCACTCCTCTCTGCTCTCTACTCAATGCTCGAAGTTCTACTCGCTCTCGTAGGTAGGAATCACGCCGGGGCGCAGCTGTTCGATCTGCTCCTCGGGGGCAACCCATACCTGCTCGGGCATTACATTTTCCCAGGTCCAGTTATACATGAACACGGGCATGCCGGCAGGAACGTTCTTGAAGCGCTTGGCTGCGGCCAGACCGTAACGACCGACAAAGACGCCGATGAAGTGGACATTCTCTGTCGAGATGCGGTTGTATTCGGCCATCAGATCTCTACGAATGTCGGTATTGGGCTCGATACAGAATGCCAGCGCGATGTCGACCAGCTCCTGCTCGAAGTCCAGCAGCTCACGGGGCTCGGAGCCTTCGCGGTGGAAGCTGAACTCGCGCTCGATGGGCGCCAACTCGCGGCAGCGGGTAAAGGGAACCGCGAAGGTCTGGCTGTCACGGTCGACTCTCATCTCCCACTCGCCAGCCTCGTTCATTTCACGGCGAGCCGCACTGTTCAGCGGGCGGACGTTGATCTGCACGCCCAGGTCGCCGAGCAGGGTGACAGCAGCATCACCTACCGTCTGGGTCTCTTCGGCATCTTCACTGGTGACCAGCGCCAGAACCAGGTTCTCACCGCTAGCAAGGCGGTCAGCCGGCCAGTTCAGAATGCCGTCGCCGTCGGTGTCCTCGAAGCCAAGGTCGGCCAACAGGGCGGCGGAGGCTTCAGGGTTGTGGTTGTAGTAGGCTACAGTATTGCGATCGAAGTAGGAGGAACCGGGGAACAGACCGCCAGCCCAACCACGCAGGAACGGCCCGCGCAGGATTGACTGCGAAATGCCCTCGCGATCCAAGGCAAAACTGACAGCCTTACGGAACCGAGTGTCGCGGAACAGCTCGCGTACGGCAGCATCGCGATCATCTTTCACGCCCAGAGTGGTGGAAAGATTCAACTTGATGCTGAATCCCAAGGTTTCCGGACCCCATTCGACGTAGAAGTGGGCGTCGTCTTCTTCGGCTCGCTTCAGCGTCTCGATGAAGGTGCTCGGATTCTCAAGGTTGGAGTGATCAGCTGAGCCGGCGAGGGTGCTGAGCGTGCGGCCTACACCGGACGGTCCTTTTTCAAAGACAACCTCGTCCAGATAGGGAAGCTGGTTGCCGGCTTCGTCGACGCCCCAGTAGTAGGGGTTGCGGCGCAGAATCATCAACTCGTCGGTAATGTACTCAACCGGTACAAACTCACCCAGCACGACCGGGGTCTTGTCCGGGGGCATTGCCGCTTCAAAGTCCACATAGTCCATCTCACTGTTGTACTTGGGATGGAGCGGCTTCAGGATATGAGCCGGCGAGATGTGGAAGTCACCTTCGTCCATTTGGAAAAGTGACTGAACCGGGAAGGCGACCGGGAAGACGAACTTGAAGGTGTAGTCGTCGATCACCTCAAGCTGCGTCATCTGATCCTCGAAGATCCAGGCAGACGCGCCCTTAGGCGACTGAACGTTCGGGTCGACAATCATGTCTTCCCACGAGAACAGAACGTCCTCCGTGGTGAAGGGATGGCCGTCAGACCACTTGGCACCCTCGAGAATACTCATAGTCAGCTCGTAGCCGTCTTCGCTCCATTCCCAGCTCTTTGCAAGGTAGGGCAGCGGTTCGAGCGAATCGGAGCGGCGATAGATGGGGCCGGACTTGAGCAGGGACGCATAGGCCGCCGCTTCGATGCCGAACCAACCTGCGCTCTGACCGGCGCCGCGGTTGTAGCCCTCAGTCGGGCAGGCGGAGAAGTCGCGCCAGACACCGCCATATACGCCGATGCCGTCGGACATGCCGCTCTCAAGAATCACCCGAGGCTCGACGGGCAGGCGCTCTTCGACCGGCGGCAGAACGCCCTCGGCCACAAGCTCGCTCACCCATTCGGGTTCGTTGTAAGAATCCAAAGCCTTGTAGGTCAGGATCTGGTCCAACGGCAGCTTTTCGACTTCGCGGCTACCGACGATCAGTTGTGGCTCGGGATACTCGGTCGGGGAAAGGTCAACCTCCGCCATCGCCTCTTCTGCGTCCTCTTCCGCATCGGCCTCGGCAGCGGCCGGTGCGGCCTCTTCTTCTGCCGGCGCCTCTGCGGCCGCGGGTTCGCTTTCGCCGCCGCCACAGGCGTTGACCAGCATCGCTGTAACGATCAGCAGCGACAGTATGAAGAAGATCGTCCTCTTTTTGCTACTTGACATTAACATGCCTCCTTGAGAAGTGTGTATAGAAAAATGCCCTTTGCGCCAGAGGTGACGCGACCAGGCAACTGAATGTTGTTCCCGGACGTGCAGGTCGGACGGATCAGGTTCTGCGATGCTTCTTTCTCTGCAAGAACCGGCGGAACTTCCAGGTCAATCATGCAACCAGCAGGCCGCAGAATGTCCTGGCTCGTGCTCCTTGAACTCAGGAGACTGCTCCCAGCAAATCTCCATTGCGTCGGGGCACCTTTCAGCAAAAGCGCAACCGCGAATCTCATCCATAGGGCTAGGAACCATTCCTGTGATTGGGACGAGACGGTTGTCCTCCTTGCGACCCAAGACCGGCACCGAGTTGAGGAGCCCGATGGTATAGGGATGTTTCGGGTTGTGGAAGATTTCATAGACCGGTGCGTACTCCACGACGCGCCCCATATACATAACGGCCACATGATCCGCCATCTGCGAAACCACGCCAAGGTTATGCGTGATCAGCACAATCGCTGAATCGAATTCGGACTGCAGTTCTCGCATCAGGTCCAGGATTTGTGCCTGAACCGTTACGTCCAACGCAGTGGTTGGCTCATCCGCGATCAGAATCGAGGGATTGCAACTCAGAGCCAGCGCAATCATTACTCGCTGTCGCATTCCTCCGCTCAGCTGGTGCGGATACTCGCCGATGCGGCGATCGGGATCGGCAATGTGAACCCTGTTCAACATCTCTTCGGCCCGCTCCAGAGCCGCCCGCCTTGACATGCTCTGGTGCAACAGGACCGACTCGGAGATCTGCCGGCCGACGGGATGGAGTGGGTTCAGTGAAGTCATCGGCTCCTGAAAGATCATGGCGATCTCGGCGCCGCGGATATCGCGCAGCTGGCGGCTGCGAGGATCCAGCTTGACAATGTCGACAGTGTCTCCGTCCTTGCGATGCAGGAGAATCTCTCCATCCACGATCTTTCCCGGCGGAGACTGTATGAGCCGCATCACCGAGCGAAAGGTTACGCTCTTGCCGCAGCCGCTCTCGCCGACCACACCGAGAGTCTTTCTACGTCCTACGGCGACATTTACACCGTCGACAGCTTTCACAACCCCTCGTTCGAGAAAGAAGTAGGTCCTCAGGTCCCGAAGTTCGAGGATCGTGTCGTCAGCGCCACCATCATCGATTTTCGCCGCACGCGACGACGCCTGCCGACTCATAGTCATGGACATGCAGTTGCCCGGCGGCTCGCAACCGACGGCAACAGAATGATTGAGAAACGCGAGTGTGGCGGGCCCGGCCCTGGTCAGAGACGAAGAGGGGGTAGACTTGTCTCACTGCCACGTGTTCGTGAACACGGCCATACGCCAAAACAGCATCGGTCATTCTTACAGGCCGGGAGCGGGAGAATTGTAGCCACTACAGGATCAATTGTCAATTTTCAGGGCACACGAAACGCAGAGGAATAGTGAATTCTGTGAGACTTTCGGAAGAACTAGGGACGGCTGTGGGCGTGTAGCCGCCAGCAGGTGCCATAGGATGCGGTGGTTGGAGATTGGAGATTTGAACGGAGTGTAGAGTCGGGAATTGGCTGACCATTTCAGGGCACGTACCTGCAGACGGGGTGGAAGTTGAGGAAGAGTTCACGCAGAAGAAGGTGTTTTCGGTGAGACTAGACCTTTCGGCACCGGGCAGTCACCAGACCAGTTTAGGGGTCGAATCCGAGACGGTCGATGCGAACAGGTTTGGGGCATGGCTGTCTGGTATTGGGTTTCGAATCGGGAGGAGGAAGGGAGCCGCCGCGTGCCGCCAATAGGACATTGCGCTCGCACACTGTGCGGCGCGATCGCCAATGTGGGGCGTGGCGGGGGCCCTCCCCCGCACAAGGGAGGGCCGAATGCCCGACCGCCAGTATTTCAGTAGTCAGTGAAAGCAACGATTGACGGGAGATAGGGATGAAGAGGCAAGAGGAGAGAGGGGATTCTGGGCTCGCCTCGTTCAACGAACTGCGCTGATTGTGGCTTTTTGTTGTGTTCGACTCAGGTAGTTGGTACTGTTTTACACCGGGCCACGAACCGTTTTGCTGCGCCACCAGATTGCCGGGAGCCGCCTCAGCTTTCCCCATGTATTGACATGGGCTCGCCGGGTAAACACATCGTAGTCGTTATTCTCGATGTCAGCGAGAATTGCGCGATAGAGTTCGGCTGCTGCCCCAATTGCGAAGCGGCCGTCAGCGTGCAGAAGTCCGATTCCAGGCCATGCCTCTTCGTAGAGTTGACGTGTTCGCCCGATCTGAAAACGCATGAAGCAACGCCAGCGATCGTCTACCTGGCCGGCTTCAATGTCCAATTCACCGAGTCCGAATCGATGCAGATCCTCCAAGGGCAAGTAGAGGCGACCGGCCTCCCAATCCTCCCCTACATCGCGCAGAATATTCGTCAACTGCAGCGCCACACCGAGCTTGAGAGCGTAGGGTATTGCCTCTGCACCGGTAAACCCGATGATGTGCATGCTCATCAGTCCAACAGTAGCCGCTACGCCGTAACAGTAGTTGGTCAAGTCGGCGAATGTATTATAGCGCGTGTCCGTGATGTCTCGTGCAACGCCCTGGATGAGCTGTTCGGCATAGCGGGATGGGATTCCATACTGGAGTCGAGCGTCTGACCACGCTAGCGCTACAGGATCGCGACCATCGGCCCTCTGTTTGAGTGTGCGCGACTGCCAGGCGGCAAGCGCGTTGCGCACTGCCTCAGGGTCGCGCCTTCCCGAGGGTGGCTTGTCGACTATGTCATCGCTCTTGCGGCAAAAGGCGTAAAGAGCGCGCACAGAGCGCCGTTTTTCCTTAGGAAGGAGACGTGACGCGGTAAAGAAGGAACGGCTGTTTACGGCGGTTACGGCTTCACAGAAGTCATAGGCCAATTCCAACTCCTTCTTGTCCTTGACCTTTGGGTGCGGCGGCGAAACATAGGCCTGGCCGGCTTCATACGCGAGAGAGAGCAGTGGGCGTTCCCAGTCGCGTATTCTCAGAGTCATCAGAGCACCTTTGCTCATCAGTTCCCCCCTCTTCGACTTTTCCGTAAGTCACGGATTCTACAGTCCCAAATTAGTGCATTCAGCGACCAGAGTCAAGGGATGTACCGAAATCGGGAGACAACCTAACACATTGTTCTTCTTCCCCCCATTGATGGCTGTCGGCAGACAGTTCACGAAGGGACCTTTCGGGCTGGCGCGTCGAGAAGCTTGGCTCAGAACAACTCCCTGCTTTCCGAATCATGGCTTATGCAATTGACCGCAGGCAGTTGGGCCGTAGGGGGACGCGACAAGTTCCTTCTGTGACCAGCCAAAAGGATGCTTTGATGGATTGGACCCCCTCTTTCTCTATCTCCCTCAACTTACGATAGCCAATCATTCTAACTCACAATATTTTTTTGTGCAACTCCTGCCAATGATTTCTTGACACTTTGTTTATATTTTGTACAATATCAAGAACCCAGCTGGGGACAGTTTCCTTAGAAAATTCACATAGGCGCCCTGCACCCGGTGGAAAGTCGCGTGTCAACTTCGGAGACTTTACAGGTGCATCCCAGATTTGGGGTGGGAACAGTCAGGCGGGGAATCGGCGCCAGCGGTGGCTGGCGTTGTTTACCGTCTTTGGGCCAGGGGCAATGCAGGCGCCAGGCCTGGCCGTGCGGTGGCGTCCGTCAGTTGGTGCGGGTGCGAGGGCAGGCACATGGCCGGCACTTGCGGGGATTTGAAGGGACTGGCGGGACGTGGTCTGGCTGGACACGTTCGAATAGGCACCTGTTACGAATATCGCCACCCGGTCGATGAGGCACGGCATGGTTTAGGGGGGGCGTTGCGGGGGCGGAGCCCCCGCACAAGGGAGGGCCGACTAGGCCCGACCGCCCATAAGAGCAGTGGTCAGTGGTCAGAGACGGCGCTATTTCTGGCGGAAACTGGAATGGGAACTGAAAATGGCTTGGGTGCCTCCCGAGGTATGCGACTGTTTAGCCCCAGTTTGGGATGCGCCCGACTTAACGCTCGCTTAGGCATTTGTGTTCGACTTTCCCCGCCTACACATTGGATCTTCCAACCATAGAGTTTAAGGATTTGTATTTCGTCTCAAGTTTGCGTAATATATCATAGTTTTATTGTTAGAAACCGCGTAGACAGGACATGCGGGGTACAAGTACGAAGGAGTACATGTACATATGAGCACGGAAACGCCTTCATTCAATCTGAAAGCCGTTGTCCGAGAGACGGGCATCAAGGCAGAAACGCTTCGGGCATGGGAGCGAAGGTACGGGATTCCCCGGCCGGCGAGAAGTGCAGGCGGGCACCGAATCTACTCCCGGCGAGATATCGACACTTTACATTGGTTGAATCGGCGCCGGTTGGAAGGCCTAAGCATCAGCCGTGCTGTAGAACGCTGGCAGACGCTGGAAAGTGAAGGGACGGACCCTCTACAGGAGCACAGTTTGGTCCCCGAACACCACTTCTACGCAAGCCGATGGAAAGAAACACCGCAAAATGATGCTGGCGCGGGCGGGGGCATAGATGACCAGATCACAGCTGCCTGCGCTAAGTGGATAGCAGCATGCGTTGCCTACGATGAATTTGAAGGGCAGCGAATCCTCTCGCAGGCTTTCGCCCTCTTTCCTGTCGAAACAGTCTGCCTCCATGTAATCTGCCAGGGACTCCGCCAGTTGGGAGAGGAGTGGCACGCCGCCAGATTGACCGCCCAGCAGGTATCGTTTGCTGCCGTTCAGGCCATGCAGAGGATCAAGGTATTGTTGGGGGCCAGTCCCCCTCCGACTCGACCCGGCCTTGTCTTGATGGCTTGCCCCCCAGGTGAACATCATATTTTTGGTTTGGCACTCTTGCAGTTGATTCTGAAGAGGTTGGGCTTTGGTACCGTCTTTTTGGGCGAAAACCTTACTCTGACCGAGATGGAAGTCACGCTTCAACGAATCCAGCCTGACCTTGTCGTGCTTGTGTCCCAGCAACTAAGGTCGGCGGGCAACCTGTTGGACATGTGCGAGCTGATATACCGGCAGGAAGTACCCGTCGCGTTCGGTGGACGCATATTCAATCTCTCTGAGACTGTCCGGCGGAGGGTGCCAGGCGAATTCCTCGGCATGGACCTGCTTCAGGCGGGGGGCAGGGCCGAGACCTTGCTTACTGCCCCTCTTCATCAGAGCGAGACACCTCCATTGGGTAACAGTTTTCACGAGCTCATTGCCAGCTATCGGGCAAACCTGCATCGCATCTCTGCCTGCGTGTTGGATTCAGACCAGGGAAGTCCTCCGGAATGGGCGAGGCTAGGAAGACCGTTTTTCAGCATCAACAGCTCGATGATGTCAGCGCTGCGCTTCGGCGACCTTTCCCTGATCAGCCTGGAAGCGGAGTGGATTTACTACTTCCTGGAGTCTCGTGGAATTCAGTTCAAGATTCTGGAAGAGTACCTGGATATGGGGGCTTCAGCCGTGCGGGCCATTCTTGGCAGTGAGGGCGCTCCCATCGTAACCATGCTGGAAACTTTACACAGAGACGTGAGCCAGTGCTACAGCCAGAGCCAGTACGGGCAGGTCCAAGGCTAGAATCATTTCGAACCGGCTAAGATACATGGCAATGGGTTTGAGTTTGCTGACGGCTACCAGGCACGAATGGCCTACATAGTTTTCCTGTCAGCCTTCATTGGCATTCCCGCAGTCTTCTTTGTTTTTCTCAACGTTTTTCTACGCAAACTGGGGTGCGAGCTCCCCAATTCGCTGCAGGCCTGGCCTGCCTTACCCGTCTTAGGGGTACATGTGCTGCTGGCACTCCTCTATACTTCTCCCTGGGACAACTATCTGGTCGCCACAAGAGTTTGGTGGTACGACCCGGACCTCGTGCTCGGAATCACATTTGGCTATGTGCCCCTTGAGGAATACCTGTTCTTTGTTGGCCAGACATTGCTTCTGGGCCTGGCTTTTCTGGCGGCTGCTTGTCTCTCGGCGCCTCCGGCCTCACCTTTTCGTTCCCGGCCTGAACTTCGTCTTGTGTTCGGAGGGCTGACCCTGGGGGTCTGGCTGTGGGGGACATTCCTGGTAGGCGCGGGGCGACTAGCCAGCACTTATCTTGGACTGGAGCTGGCATGGGGGATGTTTCCGCTCACAATTCAGGTGGCATTCGGGGCCGACATTCTGTGGCACTACCGGCGGCCGGTCCTTTGGACTCTCTTGCCTGGAACCGTTCTCTTATCGCTCGCCGACGCCCTCGCTATCCACTCCGGGACTTGGACAATTGACCCGCAACAGTCTTTGGGCTTATCTCTCGGCGGAGTTCTTCCCGTGGAGGAATTCGTCTTCTTTTTCTTGACGACGTCGATGGTGGTGTTTGGCGTGACGCTTATGATCGCCAGACAGAGCCATGAGAGGGCCCGTTGGATACCGGGCCGGCTGAGGAATCCGCAATGAAGACCACAACTGTTCTCCGGCCGTATGTTTTGTTACTGGCCCTGCTCTGTGCCGTAGTCTTGTCCGATGCGGCACTTGCCCATCAGCCGTTTTTCGAGGAACCGGACACGACGCCTTCCAGCCCTATGCCGGTCAGCGACCCGGAGATTTCAACGGCCCTATATTCGACACTCGAATGGCCCGGGGACGTTGATTACTTCTCCTTTACGGTTTCGGCTAGACAGACAATCGAAATCGGCATGACCATCCCGCAGATCGAGGGACAGGAGCAGTTTGCACCTACTATTGGTGTGATTGCAGCCGGACTGAGCAGAGATTCAGTTTCTGCACTCCCGTCCGATGCTCTTCAACTCGTCTCGGAACAGATGGGAGCAGAACTGTTGGAGGCTGTTGAAGCTACTATCTTTTTCGAGCCTTTCAGCCGAACCGCCTATTGGAGGCGGCAGAGGCGTCGAATAACGTTTCCCTCGGCAGGCGAAGCAGTTGTCGTTGTCTGGCATCCTCAGGAATCGGTTGGCCGCTACACGCTCGTCGTGGGCCAACGAGAAGTGCCAGGCGGCGATTTCGCATTCGCACGCAAGCTACGCGACTACTGGACGCCGGTTATGCCAGCGCCGGCGGCTGATACTGACATGCCTGACAGTCCGACTGCTGATCCAGCTCAACAGCCTCCAGTCTTGAAGGCAGATGCAACCGAATCAGGGCCGTCAACGCCCCAATGTTCGTGGCTCATGCGTCTTTTGGCGTACCTGTTGGGAGAAGGAGAACGCTGCCGGTGAGTTTCCCTCGACCGGCAACTGGCCGCATTGGCTTTGAATCGTTCCGCAGAAGAGCCGGCCCGTTACTGGACGAATTGCGCGACCAGATGAATGTTGGCAGTCGCGTCTTACTTGGTCTCTGGTTGTTCCTGATGATTCTGGTCCCCCATGTGGTTCGACTGGGCGACCGGACTGCACTTCTTCTGGCTTTGTCGTTGTCAGTCCTGCTTCAAGTCGGCCTTGTTCTCAGCCTGTTGTTTCCAGCCCTGAAGTCAAGGGCGACGATTGGATTCGGCGTCACGGTTATCGCGCTGGCGTGGTTTGCAGAGTTCGTAGGTCACAACACTGGGTTTCCTTTCGGGCGCTATACCTATACCGACGCATTCAGGCCCCAAGTCGGGGACGTACCTGTACAGATTCCCCTCGCGTGGCTCATGATGCTGCCCCCGGCCTGGGCTGTGGGGACAGCCGTCTGTTCAAAAATACAAGGCGCAGGAGCCAGCCTCACATGGAAGACCAGAGCAGTCTCCTCGTTAACTGCGGGTCTGGCATTCACGGCCTGGGACCTGTTCCTTGATCCACAGATGGTTGCCTGGGGAATCTGGCACTGGGAATCGCCGGGCAGCTACTTCGGCGTACCGATCATCAACTTTGCAGGCTGGATTCTGGTTGCTGCCGTAGTCTTGTTTGGTCTTTCTCACTTGATCGACGCTAAGGCACTTCCGATAGAAGCTCTACTCGTGGTGTACACAGTAGTCTGGATTCTGAATTCTGTGGGCCTGGGTTTGTACTTCGGACTCTTCGGCGTCTCCGCAGCCGGTTTTGTCGCAATGGGAGTTTTCGTTGCGCTAGCATGGGGGCATGACACTGCCTCTCCCAGATGACTGTCGTTCTCTGGACAATGATCGCCTATCTCTGTGGAAGCCTGCCCTTTTCGGTATGGCTGGGCCGTTTCCTTCTGGCAAAAGAGATACGCCAGTTCGGTGACGGCAATCCCGGGGGCACGAACGTGATTCGCGCCGGGAGCAGGATGCTAGGCATCGTCGTCATCGTCCTCGACGCGCTGAAAGGCTGGCTGCCGGTGCTTGCCGCCCAGGAGATGGCGGGCCTGCAGGGCTGGGGGCTTGCCGCCGTAGCACTGGCCGCAGTAGCAGGACACGCCTTCTCCGTCTTCCTCCGCTTTCGGGGAGGAAAGGCGGTAGCTGTCACATTTGGAATCTGGGCGGGACTGACCGGATGGAGTACACTTTTGCTTCTCGGCGCGCTGCTTCTACTCGCCTATTTCACGATTTCAATTGATGGGTGGGCGGTGGTCTGCGCCCTATTGGGCCTGCTGGCATTCATAGCTGTGACTGGTTCAATTGGCGCCTACCTGCCTGTCTGGCTCGGAAACGGGTTGATTGTCGCCTGGAAACACCGGCAAGACCTGGTTCAAAAGCCCGAGATACAACTTCGTTTCACGCGATGACGGCCCTACTCTTGATACTGGCGTCTGCCGCACTGTCGGGAATGATCCTGATCCTTTTTTCAAATCTACTGAGCTTCCCGCGCCTTGAGCCCGTTTACACGTCCAACAGTTCGGCCAGAGTTTCGGTCCTGGTCCCGGCACGGAACGAGGCAGCTGTCATTGGGGCGTCGGTGCGGAGTGTGTTGGGGCAGTCCTATACCCAGCTGGAGTTGATTGTCCTGGACGATGACTCCGATGACGGAACAGAAAGTGCTGCAATTGATGCTTCAGCGAGCGACGACCGCTTGCGAATGATCAGAGGAAGGCCCGTTCCGTGCGGGTGGCTGGCCAAGAGTTGGGCCTGTCAGCAGTTGGCTGAACAGGCGGGAGGAGAGATTCTTGTCTTTACCGATGCCGATGTACGCTGGCATCCACGTGCACTGGACTCTATGCTATACGAAATGGTACGCACGGACGCCGATATGCTCGCAATCATGTCCACTCAGGAGACTGAGTCCTGGCCCGAGCGCCTCTGCGTTCCCCTTATGGCGCTCGCAATTCACGCCTACCTGCCAGCGGTTGGCGTCCACCGAACCAACCACCCTCACCTGTCGGCTGCCAATGGCCAGTGCATCGCCTTCAAGCGCGCCGCGTATGACAGTATGGGAGGCCACGCCTGCGTGAGAGACAGCATACTGGATGACATCGGTCTGGCCCGCTGCGCGAAGAGGGCAGGCCTGCGTCTGCAAATGGCTGAGGCCTGCGGACTGATCACCTGCCGCATGTACAGCGACTGGCGGACCGTGCGTGAAGGATATGCGAAGAATATGCTCGCAGGGTTCGGTGGCGCTGCAGGCCTTGTTGCCGGAACAGTCTTCCATTGGGTAGTTTTTCTTGGCCCCTGGATTCTGCTCGGGATTGGATTCGCTGGAGAGCCGGTTCCCTGGCATCCGTACTGGGCTCTATTGCTCATCTGGGCAGGTCTCTTGGTTCGGGCCACATCAGCCTGGCGGACCGGGCAAAGGGCTGGTGATGCGCTGCTGCTGCCCATATCGGTGTTGCTGATGACCTGTATCGCGGTCCAATCGTTGTGGTGGCACTGGCGCCACGGAGGACCATTGTGGAAAGGACGCCGCGCAGTCGTCTAGACTACGCTCACGGAGGGCTTGACATGGAGTCAGGCGGCCTGCCGTCGGTGAACGAGTCTATCCTGCATGTCTGGATTCTGGATCTGAATCTGGACCGAGAATCCCTTGCCTCATTGGAAGAATTGCTCTCTGTTGAAGAGTGGCGAAGGGTCAGGCTCTATTCTACTTGTCGGTTGGGCCGCCGCTTCATTGCCCGCCGTGGTCTGCTTCGCCTGGTCCTTGGGCAATACCTCAACCAAGATCCTAAAGACATCAGTTTCCTCTACAACGCCTACGGCAAACCCTTTCTCGCCCCCGAGCTGTCTACTGACCTACAGTTCAGTCTTTCCGATTCTGGGGACAAGGCCGCACTTGCTGTGGGCTTAGGACAGCCTGTGGGAGTGGACATTGAGAGGCTGAGATCAATTTGGCTCGACGGAGGGCTTGAAATATACAGTTCGTTGCGGCGAGAAATAGCACAAGGCGGATTCCCAGAGGAATACTCAATTGGTTTTGAATTCTTCAAGGCCTGGACCCGCCACGAAGCCGTAGCCAAGGCTGAAGGAGTCGGTCTGCAAATGCAGTCAAGCCAGCCTGGGCTTAATGGGGGGGCGGACTACGCGCCCGCCGCTTCCGGCGGAGACAAAACCCTTCGCGTGAGAGGCTATTATCTGCACTCTTTGACTCTGCCTTCCGGCTACGTAGGCACGCTGGCTGCTCGTACAAGGTCGCCAAGAATAGTCTACTGTTCCTGGGAGCGAGTTCAGCATGCTCTGACCAGTCCGTACGGGGCTACGCGAGCCTTTCCTGGTCACCCACTGACCTGAAGACAACCCCCTCACCCCCGAAGTTGGTACATGGAAATCGATTTCGGTATAATGACGGCTTGGATGAAGGTTTGTTCGATCAGAGAGTAAGAAGGACGAAAAGATGGCACGACGCAGGCGAAGACGCCGCCACAGCCCAAGCAAGGCCAATCCCCGCAGCTTCAGCGAACTGCGCGTCAATAGAGATCAGGATGATAGTCGTGTTCCAGCGGCTCCCATCCAAAGCGAGCCCAAATCGTCGGAGCGTCCCGACCGCATGGTTTCAGGTCAGGCCAGTAAAGCTAAAGCCGACTGGGGCGAAGAGTACAGCCGAGTCTTCTCTGACCTGAAGCAGCTGTTGATAGTCTCGGCGGCACTCTTTGCGGTGATGCTCGTTGTAGGGCTGTTCCTCTGACGGCTGCGTTCAGCCATCACTCGCCTGTGTTCGGTATCAGATCGCCCTCTGCCGGGTGGGTTGGTTCCACAGCAGGATGACCCGAATACCCAAGTGAAAAAAGCAGCATAGCCAGAAGCTTTGCGTGATAAGGAAGAGGCTCGAGGTTGCCATCAGGACCAGAGCCGTAAGGAGCCGGTCCGAAAGAGAAACGGGGTGAAAACAGATTCCGGGTAGTGAGATGGCGGCCCCGATCCATACCGCCCAATACTGGGGGGAAAGCAGTGTAGGAGCAACAAGGTACAGAAGTTCCCAAACTGCCCCTCGCAGAAAGCACCAGTGAAACTCCTGGGCGCAGCTTTCAATGAGCGACGGACTCCAAGACCGGGCCGTCAGTGCGGCGGCGTGAAAGTCGTCCGCCTCAGCGTGTAATCGAATGCGAATCAGAAGCAGGAGAACGAGCAGCCCCACAAGCAGGACCAGGCCCAAGGTGTATCGAGAGTCCCACCCCACCACGGTCAACCCCATCAGACGGGGCGACAGCCCCCCCAGGATCAGCCCAAAGTACGGTACTTGGACCCATCGTACAATCCGCACGAATTGCTCCAGGTCGGGAGCAACGAGACGGGTAATCAGCGTGGCGGTGCCGGCCAGCATGAAGCTCAGGGCCAGCCATATGGCCGCACGCGTCGGAGGAACTGTGAGAAGGTCCAACACCCATGTACTAACCATTATTGGATACTAGCGAAACCGAACTCCCGTGACCATCCGACGAATCCTGCTGGTAGTTCTTTTGCTCGTTCTCATCGTCCTGATAAAGCCTAAAACTGTCTGGTCAGAGTTCAAGCGAATCCGCGGACAGTGGAATACGATCCTGACCCTACTCGTGATCGTAGTCGCCGCGTATTTTGCGTTTGGCCTGTGGAGGGCTTATGTCAGCGGAGGGATTCCGTAGCACCCGACCACTGGAGTCAGGATGAGGGGAGAAACAGGCTACGAAGCCGGTACCTAATCCGGACCAACGCCGGTTAAAGCGCCCGCCGAGCGAGCTTCCCCCTCCCTCTACGATACAGCTGCGAGTGCGCCTGTCGGGCTGTCAGCGGGAGCCACATCGTAGGAGACCTCGATCAGGTTCCCCACTTCATCGATCACAAAGTGACTGCGGTGGATGCCCATGAACGTGCGCCCGTACATCGTGCGTTCGCCCCACACGCCGTAAGCTTCGGCAATCGAGTGGTCTTCGTCCACGAGCAATGTGAAAGGTAGATCGAATTTTGACCGGAACTTCTCGTGGCTCTCCTGGCCGTCGGGGCTGATACCGAAAACGACAGTGTTTTTCTCCTCAAACTCAGAATGGATATCGCGGAATCCACAGGACTGCGTGGTGCAACCAGGCGTGTCGTCCTTGGGGTAAAAGTAGAGTACGACTTTCTGTCCTCTGTAGTCTGTCAGATTGACCGTGTCGCCACTGTCCGTCGTGGCCTCAAAAGTCGGGGCGGGGGAGCCGGTAGTGAGTTCAGTTCTCATTTTTCCTCCCAATGGTATGGCTTTTGTATGCCCAGGAGGCACCGTAACGCCAATCTTTGCGTTGACGTCCACAGGGCCTATTTTCTGCCAGTCAGATACCCCCTTTTCCTTGTTGAGGGTCTGTCTCGTATTCTAACCTAACCGCTGCATTTGCTAAAGACCCGCCCCTCCCAAACTCCGGGGCAAATGGCTGTTTCAACATATTGAATGACTATGATAGAGTAGAAGTTCAGGTCGTGCAGAGAAGCTCCACAGGAGTAGGAAACACTATGTCGACGATTCGTCAACGCTTGTGGCAACAGTACCAGGACGCCGCGCAATCTGTTTGGGAGCTGCCTCCCGCAGGTCAAAACATCGAAGGCACGGTACCATTGCCACCGGTGTCTCCTCTGGAGCAGACTAGGCGAAACCGAACGGTTCTTGTTCATGGCTACAAGGATGAAGCTGCCGTATTCAACCCTCTGGCCTCCTATCTGACCGACCTGGGACTGGAGCCCCACGCGGTGACGCTCGCACCAAGCGATTGCAGCGTTCCGCTGGAGTCGCTAGCTCAACAGTTGGCCGAGTTCGTAGACAGAAACTTTCTTTCCTATCAGAAGCTCGACTTCGTCGGCTTCAGCCTTGGCGGCATTGTTGCGCGCTACTACATTCAGCGTTTGGGAGGATTGGCCCGCACCAATCGCCTTCTGACGGTAGCGGCGCCACATTACGGCACGATGATGGCCTACGCCAGCGCCCTTCCCGGCGCAGTACAGCTGCGCCCCAACAGCGAATTCCTCAGCGATCTGAACGCCGACGCCGAAAGCCTTGCCAGTATACCCTTTGTCTCCCTCTGGAGCCCATTCGACCTGATGATTCTCCCGCCATTCAACTCTCGCATTCCGGTAGCCAGCAACATGGCGGTGTGGACGCTGCGGCACCAAGCGTTGATTACGAGCCAGCGCGGGATCCAGAAGATAGCCGAGCAACTCCTTGCCCAAGGGCAGAACCTCCCGAGCCCTTCTTTCCCTGACCTGGCAGGTCGGCCTTCTCTTTCACGGCGAACCGCCGGCGAAAGCTTCGAACTGCAGAGACAGAGTTGACCTTCCCGCAATGGTTCCCCCGTGAAGTTCCTGCTCACGGCGTTGGCATGTGGGTGATTTTCGCTGCCGCTCTTCGAAATCTCCGAATCAGACTTTCCACCTTCTGTTGATCGCGTTCACCCCGCCGCGCCTCAACGCCGCTACAAAGGTCAATCCCGTGTGGCTGCACCAGACGGACGGCGTCGGCGACGTTATCAGGGTTGATCCCGCCCGCCAGAAAGATTGGAATGTCAATCTTCTCTTTTAGGGCTGTAACCGCCGTCCAGTCGCCGACATGGCCGGTGCCTCCCAGCCGTTCGAAGCCCTCGCTCAGGTCAACCGAATCCACCAGCAGCGCGTCCGCCCCGGCGGCGGCATACTCTTCGGGCGTTGCCTGCCCGTCCAGGCTGGGCAGATGAACGGTCTTCCAAATCTCGCAGGGAAGGGAATTCTTCAACTCTGAAACAAGCGCGGGGGTCTCGTGGCAGTGGAGCTGCAGCGCGTGAGGACGCAGCGTTCTCGAAACCTCCTCTGCGAACGCCGCGCTTGGATTGCAGAGCAAAATGACGTTTTTCACGCCGGAAGCTCCTGCCACTTCTGCGGCCTCTCTAAGAGACAGGCTTCTCTCCGACCATTCCACGCCGACCAGAATACCGCAGAAATCTGCCGCGTGCGCCAGGCGGGCATCTCTTGCACTTGTCGTACCACATAGCTTGAGGACCGTCATTGAGCAAACTCCATCCCTGTCAATTCCGTTGGAAAGACCGATTTGCGTTGGCCGATTGCCAGATTTTCTCCACCTGGACAGGAGCTACCGCAATCGCCACCAGGCCTTCACAACCTTCTAAAGCCTTCGTTATTGGCCCTGGTCAAAATGACTTCCCCACCTCCTCGGGCCAACAGCCATCGTTCAGCCCTGTCGCGCAGGGCCGACAGATCGTCACCGAAGGCAAACAGCGTCGGGCCCCAGCTGCTCATCCCCACCCCAGCGCCTCCGTTGGCGCGCAGAAACTCAGCGCATTCCGCGATCAAAGGGCCCTGGGTCTTCGCTTCAAACACTTTGAACCCGTAGGCCTGGAATGCCTCCATTGCGGCCCCAAATGTCTCCAAATCCTCCTCCAGGACGGAGGGCAGCAGTTGCGTCAGAAGGATTCGGCACATTATTTCCACCTCACCGGCCGGGACGGGGCAGGCCTCCTTGAATAGGTCGCGCTCGCGGTCTCCGCTAGCGCCCTCCCCCTGGGGAACAACGATCAGGACGTCCCATGCGGGAAAGTCGTAGCGCGCCAGGATTGGCGGGGGAGGCACGCCTACGGAGGCAGAGGAGGGCGAGTAACCGGTCTTGCTTCCCTCACCTCGGCGAAAGCGGTGTCCTCCATCCAAGATGAATCCCCCCTGTTCGATCGCTCCAATGCCGATGCCCGATGTCCCTCCCCGTCCAACCAGGCCGGCTATTTCCCTTGCGTGCGGACTCAGACCGTAGAGCATGCAGACTGCGATTCCTGCGCCCACCAGCATCTGGGAGGCGCTGCCAAGGCCGGCGTGGGGGCGCGCCTTTTCCGCGATTGAGACCGAGGCGCCCGGGACTCCATAGTGGCTGCAAACAGCTTGGAGCGCAGTCTCAAGACGTCCTTCGAAGGCTTGCTCCATCGGGCAGGAGGCATCGCAGCCGCTACTGCGTCTGGCGGAAATCACTGTCCTGGGCTCATCGAGAGCCAGTCCGATGCCGCCATCGATTCGCCCAAGTCCGCCGTGCAGGTCAAGGAGACCGAAGTGGAGGCGGGCAGGCGTCTGAATGACTATCTCTTCCATATTGACGTGACAGTATTACTTGCGATTCAGCCGCTAACTATGCGGCCAGCTGCAGGATATTCAGGCCGCTCGGGGTCATACGCCAGGCGGCTCCGACCTCTAGAGTCCGACAGAGCCATCAGATCGTTTCGCCCATCTTTATGGCTTGGGTAACTTGCGATCGCATCAGCGAAAACGTCAGAAGTGCCGTTGAACAAAGGTAGAGTGTACCCAGTACGAGATAGACCTGGTAGACCCGGGGCCACGCAATCTGAGGCGCCAAGGGAAGAATTGCGGGCACTGGGGCGATTCCGTTCTGCAGATAGGGTATGAATGTACCGCTGGTCCAGATTCCGATCAAGGTGCCGAAAGTCAAGCCAAACAGGAGGAGAACGATTAACTCCCATCCCATTAATGCGATTACCTCACGAGGCGTGAAACCAAGGGCGCGCAGTACGCCCGTCTCGATCGCTCTCTCGCGAAATGACGATATCGTGAAGAGGACAAATCCCAGAATGGTCAGGAGTGTGCAGGCCACAAACCCAATTGAGAGCAGTCCAACGACGCCCTGGAACTCCGGCCTTCGCAGAGCCTGCAGAACCCAGGGTCCCGGCGCATCCCATCCCAATATCTGAAACCCCTTATCCCGCAGATCCTGTTCGATCAGGTCATAGTTCGGGTCAGGTTCGGTGCGTAGCCAGACATCGAAAGGGAACTGTCCGCCGGCGCGCTCAAACACGTAGTCAAGGTTGCCAACCAGGACCGGTCCATGCTCGGGCTCCCAGGAAGGAAACCTGTCAAAGCTGCCTACGATGCGGAAGTCAATCGGCGCTTCGAGCCAAGTCAGCTCCTTGCGTTGTTCGGGGATCGACACAACCACGCGCAGGTCATCCCCCTCTTTCAGGACCATCTCGCGCAGGAAACTGTTTGGGACCAGCACGCCATTGGGTTCGACAGCCAGGGCGTTCATGAGTGAACCCAAGCTGCTTCGGGCAAAGTCAGGTCGCCAGAAGACGACGTCCGGGAAGTCGGCCCTGTCGATCCCGATGAAATGCCCCTCCTGATTCCACTGACCGACTTCGGCAAGTGCCCTGTATCTCCCCACCCTTGCAACCGCCTGCACTCCGGGTGCAGTGTTGTGTTCCGCGACCGGCAGAAATGACCACGTCGTGTATCCCTCGGCAGAAGCTGATTCGCGTTGAACGGAGTCAGTATCAGCACCTTCGGTGCCGTTTGAAGTGGAGATTCCCAGGGGATCGAGCTCTATGCTTTCGCCTACCTCCGTCAGGCGCATGTCAGCACCGATTCGGTAGCGAATCTCGGCTGCGATCTGTCTACCCATGGTCTGTGCCAACGAGGCCGTGAACACGGCGAGGCTGAGCGTCACGATGAGCAGCAGGAGCGGGATGCGGTAGTTTCCCGTGGACCGGGCGAGCCGCCGTACGGCGAGCAGCAGACCCAAGCCCTCCAACTGTCTGGACACCCAGGAGATTGCCAGCATAAGAGGCGTCAGGGCGCGTACGCCCAACAGCGCGAACCCAAGAAGCCAGAGAACCGGTGTGACAAAAAGCAATGGATCGAGCACGGGCCCGATGGCTTCCGCGTCTTCCGGTCCCGGCGAAACGAGACCACCCTGACTGCGCAGCCTGAAGGCGCCGTAACCGGCGGCCAGCAGAACGAGCAGGTCGAGACCAAGGCCGTGCCGCCACTTCCAGCGTCCGCGAGCCCTCTCGCGCCGGTATGACGCCAGAGTGTGGCGTGTCGCGTCCAGCGTGGGCACCAGGATGAACAGAAGTGCCAGCGCGACCGTGAAAATGGCGATGCGCTCCACGGACGGAGTGATTGTCATTGGGGAAACCGACTTGCCGCCGAACTCCAGGAAGCCCTGCGTCCTGTCGATAATTTGGGCTATCCTACTTCCGGCAGGCACACCGCCGGCCCAGGCAAATCCTCCCAGTACAATCCCCTCCAACACGACCATGACCGCGACCTGACTTGCGGACGCGCCGCGACTTCGCAGCAGCGAGATCTCGGCTCGTCTTCTCTCCACATAGACTCCGGCAACAAGCCAGAGATAGGCCGCAATTGATCCGAAAATCGGTAGAGCGATTACAAACAGCGACTGCGTCATCGACTGCGCTGCATGCTGGTACCTTTTCAGTCCTGAGCTGCTGGGCGCAACCAGCAAGGATGTACCGGGAAGCAAGGCGCCGGCTCTCTGATCGACCCGCCGCAGCCTTTCCAGAAATGCGCCGGCCTGCCTGACCTCAAAGGATTCTCCGTCCAGCACCATGTACCAGGCCCCAACCGCAATCTCGCCGCTCAATGTAGGCCCAATCTGCCTGGCAAAGGCCTCCTCCGTCACCAACAATTGATTCCTGATGAGGGCAAATGGGTTGTAGAACCAGTACTCGTCATGCCGGTCGGTCATCTGCCAGACGCCCACCACTTGAAGTGGAATCTGGCTTGGCGGCTCATTCGAGTCGGCGGGCGCTTTGGAGAAGGCGATAAATGTTTCGCCGACCTGCCACCCCATCTTTTCGGCCAGGTTTATGTTGATGATGGTCTCGACCGGGGCGGAACGACTCGAAAACAGGCCTGCGCCGTCAGGAAATCGACCTTCCAGTATTGTAATCTTCTGCTCCAGGCCGCTTTGGAACGCGAAACTCAGTTCGGCAGTGGCAGAGTGCGCGATCGACTGCGTCTCAGCGTCCTGGGGAAAGATGGAGAATGGCACTGTCTGGAAGAACCGGACATCGGTTGTGCGCGGCAACCCCAAACTGCCCGCGGCCTGGTTGGTCAGAAAGTTGTC
This sequence comes from Caldilineaceae bacterium SB0662_bin_25, assembly GCA_009840225.1. Lineage (GTDB taxonomy): Bacteria > Chloroflexota > Anaerolineae > Caldilineales > Caldilineaceae > Bin5. The sequence continues at coordinate 32,341 of VXOE01000023.1, forward strand.
TACCGACCGAACGTCATCGTACTCGGCGTACCCGTGTTTGGCCCCGAGAAAGTGGAACATGAACGCGAAGGGAGGGTAGTTCTTCGTCTTTTCGTGTAACTCCTTTCTCAGCAGGCGGACATAGACCGCGTTGCTGTAGGTTGGAATGCTGGTTGTGAATGCGACGGCTGCCAGCAGCCCGACAGCCATCGCGACAGCCAGCCATGCTTCGACCTTCAGGCGCTTGGCGGCCAGCAAGACGGGACTGAGCGCCGGGCCGATTCGCTTGGACAACTGTGCCCACATTCGCCTGAACATTGCCGTTTCAACACTGACACCTTAAGGCGAGCGCTTCCCCATAATCATGGCCACTACTTCGGCCTCTGTCGCTTCATCTCTGGAACGTGTGCCAATCAGCTCACCGTGAAACATAACTGAAATGTAGTCGGCAATTTCGAAGACCTGCTGGATGTTGTGGCTGATGAGAATGATCGTCTTGCCCTGCCCACGCAGCGTGTCGATGAGTTGCAGAACTTCCTGGGTCTGCTCGACACCGAGTGCGGCCGTGGGCTCGTCCATGATGATGATTTCACCACCGCGGATCAGCGCCCTGCCGACCGCGACGGCCTGTCGCTGTCCGCCGGACAGGTTGCGGACCATCTCGCGAACGTTAGGAATGCGGGCGTGAATGTCGTCGAGTACCTCGTGCGCCTGCCTCAACATGCCCTTGTGGTCCAGAAAGATTTGACCGGGCCCACGGGTCAATTCACTGCCCAGAAACATGTTCATCACCACGTCCCTGTTTTCGACCAGAGCCAGATTCTGGTAGACGGCGGCGATTCCAAGCCCGAAAGCTCCCGCGGGCCCGCCTATCCGGGTCTCTTGCCCGCGCACTCGGAATCCCCCACTGTTTGGCTGTAACGCTCCGCTGATCAGCTTGATCAGAGTGGACTTGCCGGCACCGTTGTCCCCAACCAACGCGTTCACGCGTCCTTCATAGACTTTCCAGCTGACGGTTCGCACCGCGTGCACGGCGCCAAAGGATTTGTCCAGGTCTATCGTCTCCAGAATAACGTCTTCGCTCGCCATGCTCTACTCCGTTTTCGACGCCAGGAAGCCAGGCCTAGGTCATGCGGGCCCGCAGCACACTGAGGATGACGGCCAGCACAAGGGCAAAGCCGCGCACTATCAGAATTATACCGGTGGGAACATCCATCAGCTGCAGACCATTGCCCAGAATCGTCAAGAACAGCACTGCGACAAGATTACGCTCGATGCGGCCGACGCCGCCAAAGAGACTGAAGCCTCCCAGGAGAACTGCAGTCAGGGCAGTAACAAAGTCCACGCTGCCCGCAATAGCCAGGCCGAACATGGCCGACTGCTTGGCGCGTGCCGTCACCAGGACGGCGGTCAAAGCCGCGGTCAGGGCTGAGATCACCAGCGCGATACGGATTACTCTGTCAACCGGAACTCCGCTCAGAAGGGCAGCGCGATAGTCGGCGCCGGTGGCGTAAATGTGAGCCCCCAGCTTCGTCTGCGTCAACATGACATAGCCGACAATGTAGCAGAAAAACATGATCCACACCGACGAGGGGATGCCAAACACGCGTATGAATACAGCCTCCTGCAGCCCCTCGCGGGCGATCGTTATCGTTTGTCCCCCACTGAGGAAAAGCGCGATCGCCAGCATCACTCCTTGCGTCGCCAGCGTGGCAACGAAGGCAACGATCTTACCGTTCACAACGATGAGCCCGTTGAAGAGACCGGCGGCGATACCGGCCAGGAGCGCAAAAGCAACCGTCAGGGGGAGAGACACGCCCACTTCCTCGAACAGGAGAGCAGTTGTTACCGTAGCGACCGCCAGTACACCCTGCGTAGACGTATCAATCTGCCCAGCCAAGATTGCCACGGTGTAGCCTGCGGTAACGATGCCGGCAAGCGAGGCGCTGATGAGGATATTGACAAGATTGCGAGGGGTGAAGAAGTAGGGTGCAAGAATGACGAAGACGATGAACAAGACGACCGTTACGACGTAGATGCCATTGTCCATCAGGAACAGGAGCTGCTCCCGCCTCCGTCTTGCCATCGGCAGTTGGCCTTGGGTGAGTCGCGCAAACACCTGACAGTTTCCTATCTCGATTCCAGTTGCTGGCGGATGCTGTCCAGCAATATGGCAAAAACAAAAGCCGATCCGAAGATCAGCTGCCGCACCGGGGCGGCTACGTTCAGGATACCCAGGCCAATCGTCAGAGTGGACAGAAACAGGAGACCGATCAGCGTGCGCTCGATCTTGCCACTGCCCCCAGAGAGCGCCACACCTGCGAACAGTGCGGCTGTCAACGACTGGCCCAGTCCTTCTACGCCGGGTTGCGCAGCCAGTTGCCGGCCGGCGATGAGAATTCCGGCCATGCCGGTGATGACGGCATTGGTAACCAACACGATGCGTGCGATTCGGATGGCATTAATGCCGTTGAGAGCCGCGGCAGCCGGATTCCCGCCCATGGCATAGATATGGGCGCCGAACCGGGTCTGGTTCAACACCACCCACCCAATTGCGTAGGCGACAAACATGAGGGGAATGACAAAGGGGACGCCAATGATTTCGAAATTGGCGATGTCGCGCAGCGGCGGGCGGACCAAGCGGATCATTCCAGGCTGATTGGTCAGGTTGATTATGAGAAAGCCGATTCCCCCGCAGACGACGCCGACGGCCAGTGTGGACACAAACGATGGGATACCTTGCTTGATGAGGTAGCTGCTCAGCAGGCCGACTGCGATCGTCAGCAGGACAGTTAGGGCCAGCGCGACACCGAGCGGCCATTCCAGCAGCTGGAAGACGGCTGCAAACATCAGGGAGGCCATGCCCCCTACCTGCGCCGTAGACAGGTCGATCTGGCCGGAGATTAGTGTAATCGTGTATGAAGCCAGCACAATTCCTGCAGGCCCGCTCAGACGGAGGATCGCCTCCAACGTTCTCGCCCTGACGAAGAGATCCGGAGCAGCGGCTGCAAACAAAATAAGTTCCAGGACGAAGGCGATGAACAGCCCGTTGTCCAACAGGAACTGGATAATTCGTTTACGACGGTTCCTGCTGTCGCTACCAGCAGTTTGCAAACCAGCCCGCTGATTCGGACTTCCCGATGCCATGCCCGTCTACATCCTATAGTGTCGAGAGAAGGGGATCGGTTCCAATGCAGAGAGGGTGAGGCCCAGGCAGCCCCACCCTCGAAGTCCTGTCCGTTAGGCGTCAGCCTTACTCGGACCCGTAAAGTTCTTCGTATCGCTGATCAACCGTATCCTGGGTGATGGCCTTGCGTACCTGGTAGGTCTCGAACGGCAGTCCTTCCAGCGTGGCGAGCGCGACCTCGACCCAGCCCCAGCCTTCACAGTAGGGCTGGAATTCGATGAAGCCGTAGTAGCCCATCGGCCTGGTCTTCAGGAACTTGGCCGGCGGCTCGTCGCCTCCCAGCGTAACGAGCATGACGTCGGCCTCGTTGCCCGCTTCGGCAACAGCGTTGTACGGGCCAATGCCGAGGCCGTCCCAGCAGGGAATCATTGCGAAGACTCCTTCAGGATTGGCTGTCATGGCGTCGTTCACCATGTCCTCGGCCGAGCGGCCCGTGGTCAGGTCTGCCATGAGGACGTGGTCGTCATCCAGCCCCATTGCCTCCTGGAAGGTCGATGCGGCTGAACCGGTGCGGGTGACGCAGGCGGGAATGCCGCCGTGGGTCAACTCTATGAAGAACAGTTCGCGGCCGGCCCAGTCCTCCTGCTGGCGCTTCCTGACACCTTCAACCAGCAGCTCTGCACCGCGCATGCCGGCGATCCCGTCGGGAATACCGTATACGATAGGCGTGTATTCGCTGGGGCCGTTGTCGATGCCGATAAACTGAATGCCTTCGTCGAGTGCACGTAACGCAAGGCCTTCGTACACATTGGGTCCATGCGCTCCCACGATGCTCAGGTCGTTCAGCAGCAGGGTCTCCAGCAAGTCGGGCTCGGTTGAATAGTCGCCGGCAGCGTCGGACTCGAAGAACTCCACGCCGTAGAACTCGGCGGCTGACTTCATCGCGCCCGACCACTCACCAAAGAATGGATGCGCAAGGTTGGGATTTATGAATCCCAGGCGCCAGGGCTGCGAGAATTCAGTTGGGAGCGTCGCCAAAGGCTTGCATTGATGCGGTGCAGTAATTTCTTCGATTGCCGACGCTTCATGGAATGTGACGGCCCTGGGGGTGGCCGTGACGTCTACGACACGCGTCACTTCGACCTCTACTGTCTGGGTCTCGCACGCCGTCAATACAATCACCGCCAGCGCCAAAACCAGGACTGCGAACAGATACCTCTTGCTCTTCATCGTGCCTCTCCTTTGTGCTCGTTGGTGAGAAACTGGTGCTTCCCAATCGTGTCAAGTAATAGGAATGATCTCAATGGACGTAGGCCACATTCCATTTGCTCATGGTAGTGCAGCGAATACCATTTGAGATCCAGCCTTCGGTCAAGGTGTCTACATAGTCGCACTTGCCAGGCGGTGATCTGAAGTTGCCCAGACAGGTGCTGCTTCAGCCTGAAGTATCGAAGCGCCAGTGCTCATTTCCTAGTCCAGTCTTAAGCCAAGTTCGTCCCACCATGGTGGACCTTCGAAGCACAGGGCACTCAATATGCGCGCGTCTTCGTCTCAAGGTAGCGCGTCCTCCGCTGGAAGGAACCTAGAGTTTGGTGAAGTGATATGAAGAGCTCGCAGTATGGACGAGGCGATTGTACGATGAAAGCGAGTGGACTGTCAAGCAAAGTTTCTGTTCCCTTTGGTCAGGCTAGATCATGACCGGGGACGACGCCAATTCAACCAAGCTCGCCAGCAGTGTGCAGGACGATCGTTGCTGCGGCAACTGCCGCGGTCTCGGCGCGCAGGACTCTCGGGCCTAGCGACATCGGGAGCCATCCTCGTTCGGTTGCCTCATCTGCCTCTTCTCTATTTATTCCGCCTTCAGGCCCAACCAGCAATGAAATCTCGTCCGCGCTGCTCAGATTGGGACGCCAAAGTGAATTGGTCTCGTCTGCCTCTTCCCAAGCCAAAATGCGGTGGCCGGTGGCCTGCTCAACTGATTCGTCCCATGAAAGGGAATCTGCCAGGACAGGAAGGCGGCTTCGACGGCACTGCTCGGCCGCTTCACGAATGATGGCGCGCCAGCGTTCGTATTTTGGGAACAGTCTCTCTGCGGGACGCACCACGGTTCGGCTGCTGATTACCGGAACGAACCTGCTCACGCCCAGCTCGGTCCCTTTCTGCAACACCCACTCAAATCGTTCCCGCTTCAAGACGCATTGGTAGAGTGTCAGCTCGACGTTGGGTTCACTCTGCACGGACTCCTTGCTCAATACGCGACCAGTCGCCCTTTCTGAATCGAGAGCTTCAATTCGGGTTTGATAGGCCGCGCCACTGCCGTCGAGCAAGGTGATCAAGCTGCCCAGTCTGAGGCGCAGGACATTTCGCAGCTGGTGTGAAATGGGCGTCAGATCGACCCTTCGGTTCCGCTCGAGGCGCATTCCCTTCAGGAAGAACCAATGGTCTCTGCCAGCCCTGCTGCGACCTTCAGCGGGCATGTTCTCTTCGCACCACCAAAGCGACCCAATCCCCCTCCTGTCTGCGCTCGACTTCCTTCAGCCCACGGCGCTCGGCGGCCGCCAGAACCATCTCCGATTTCTCTTCGAGGATGCCTGAAAGAATCAGGTGGCCTCCTGGAGCAAGAGGCTCGGCAAGGGGTATGTTGTCATAGGCACAGTCAAACAGGTCAACCAGGACCTCGGCCAGAATGTTGGCCGCGATGACGTTGAAGCGGCCAGCGCAGCCGGCGGGCACAGAGCCGCGCTGGATATGCAGCGAGTCAGGAGAAAGCGAGATCCCGTTGCGTAGAGCGTTGTCCTTCGCAGCCCGGATTGCCAGCGGATCAATGTCGGTTGCCCAAACCGGCGCTGCGCCCAACATTGCGGCCGCGATGGCGAGGACACCGCTTCCCGTACCTATATCCAGGAAGGCGCCGCCAGACGGCACCCACTTCTCCAGGGCAGCCACGCAAAGTCGCGTGGTAGGGTGCAGTCCGGTGCCAAACGCCATGCCCGGTTCAAGACGAACAACCAGGTCGCCGGGCTGGGCCTCCGGCTCTTCCCAAGCCGGGGTCAGCAGTACACGCCGTCCTATACGAAGAGGCCTGTAATGCTGCTTCCAAGCGTGGGCCCAGTCTTCCTCTTTTACGGTTCGGGCGACCGGTTCCGGGATAGGATACAAGAGGCTAAGACGCCACAGTCCCTCTTCAATCTGCCTGCGAATCCCGCAGCCGCGGGGGCCAGGCTTCAGGTAGGTCTTCACCACCATCCTGAACTGGTCTGGCAGCGGGCTGCCGAAGTCGTCATAGCCGGTCGACTCCACCACGGCTCCCCCTCCGGAGGCTTCCCCTGCGGCACTGTCCTCAATCCAGTCGCCGCCGTTGTAGCGGTTGAAGAGCTCAACGACCGCCTCGGCCGCCTCGCCGTCGACCTCAACCGCTATCTCGACCAGCTCGTCTTCGTACATGAAGGGTTTGTTCGACTGCCTACGGTTCTTGGTTTGGCCGCAACCGCGCGATACTATCACAGTCCAGCCGGATCAGGATTTCGCTTCCTTCAACTTTGACGATTCGGGCCCAGGAATCCCACTTTGTTCTCTGCCATGACCCCGCGCAACAGATCGTATCTTAACCTCGGCCTGTGTATTCTGCTGTGGGCCTCTATTCCGGTGGCTTCGAAGAAGATTCTGGCTGAACTGAACAATCTGCAGATGCTGTTCTACAGCACAGTGTTCTCGGCAATCGCACTTGGTGTGCTGGTACTGTGGCAACGCAAATCTGCCATCCTTTTCCAGTACACGCTGCGTGACATCGGTCATCTGAGCTGGCTGGGCTTTTTGGGGGCCTTCCTCTACTACGTGCTTCTATACGGCGCCTTTGCGAATACTTCAGCAGCGGAGGGCTTCGTTCTCGCCTACACCTGGCCTATTCTGGTCAGTCTGCTGGCGGTGCCGCTCCTGGGCCAAAGGCTAACGGCTGTCCGCCTGACCGCAATTGCGATCAGTTTCGGCGGCGTCGTGTTGATTGTAACTCGGGGGCAGATGGTATCGTTTCAAGTGGAGAATCTGTCGGGAAACGTGCTGGCCCTCTGCGGCGCCTTCGTCTTCGCCCTCTTCTCAATCCTGGGCAACCGGGCAAAATACGACCTGACAGTTGCCGCGTTTATCTACTTTTGCGCTGCCCTCTTGTGCTCCGGGGCGGCCGTCGCCCTGACAGGAAACCTGCCGTTGCCTTCCGCGTCCGTTTGGGGTTGGATACTCTACAACGGTCTACTTGTCAATGGAGTCAGCTACCTTTTCTGGTTCAAGGCGCTGGAACACGGAGAGACGTTTATCGTTTCCAACCTGCTCTACCTTACGCCTATACTCTCCTTGCCGCTGGTCAGGATCTTTCTGGACGAACCGGTGCATGCGTCAGCAGTATCGGGACTACTACTGATATTGGCGGGCATTCTGCTACAGTCGCGGCCCATACTGGCCGCTGCGACCCGATTCCGCAGGCCGGTCGGCTGACGCGAGCTCCAAGTGGCAGAGCACTTGGGAACAAGCAGCGACTTCTTATTCTGGCCTCAAGATCCGGTCGAGTAGGCCGCGCCGCGGTTCATTCACGTTGTCGCCCAAGCTTTCAGCCAGTTGACGCATCAGCATCTCCTGCTCGTCATTGAGGTCGACCGGCGTCACCAGCTTCACCGTTACGATCATGTCCCCCCGCCCGCTGCGCTGCAGGCGGGCGATACCCATCCCGGCTTTGCGAAAACTCCTACCCGTCTGCGTTCCGGCAGGAATGTCGAGACTTTCCGTTCCGCCCCCCAAAGTAGGGATGTCTACCGTTGCACCCAGTGTTGCCTGCGGGATACTGATGGGCAATTCCAGATGGATATCGAACTCATCGCGCACAAAAAGGGGATGATCTTCAACGCCGATCATTACGTAGAGATTGCCGCGCGGGCCCCCCAACGTGCCGGCCTCACCCTCTCCTGCCAGGCGAATACGTGTACCGTTGTCAACGCCGGCGGGAACATTGACCTTGATCTTGCGGGTAACCTGAACTCGCTTGCGGCCGTTGCACTGGCTGCAAGCAGTAGAGATGACTTCGCCTTCTCCGTGGCATGCGGGGCAGGTAGCTGCCGTGACTATGGTACCAAACAGGGGGCTCTGCTGACGGCGCTGTACCTCGCCGCTGCCGCCGCAGGTTGAACACCTTACGGGGGCAGTACCGGGCTCGGCGCCGCTGCCCTGGCAGGCATCGCAGTCCTCCATGCGCGGTACCTCGATTTCCTCCTGCGTGCCAAATGCTGCGTCTTCGAAGCTCAACGCGATGTCTACGCGCAGGTCGGCGCCGCGGCGGGGTGCCCTCCGGTTCCCGCGCCCCATGCCGCCGAAACCGAATACCTCCTCGAAAATGCTTCCCAGGTCGCCGAATCCTTGACTGAAATCGCTGAAGCCTCCTGATCCACCCAGACCGGAATGCCCAAACCGGTCATAGACTGCCCGCTTCTGCGGATCGCTCAATACCTGGTAGGCCTCGTTGATTTCCTTGAACTTTGCTTCGGCGTCTTCCTCCGGATTCACGTCCGGATGATACTGCTGCGCCAGCTTGCGGAAGGCACGCTTGAGCGTCTGTTCATCAGCGCCCCGCTCGATGCCAAGCACTTCGTAATAGTCGCGCTTTTCGCTCATTAAGTTATTCCCAGCTGATGATCCATGCGCACAGTCCGGCCAAGCCCACGGTTACCCCGATCAAGGCAGCCCACTGCGCGCCGTCAAACCCAACGTTTCTTGCGCTGAAAAGCAGTATCACGACAAAACCTATGGCAAGGACAGTCCAATTGGACAGGACTGTATGATCGGCCCAGAAACGTCTCAAAAAGTCCATTTTCTTTCGGACTCCTCTATCGTGGAAGCGCCGTCATCCGCCGCGGATAGCGCCGCTTCAGGTCATCCCAAATCGCGTCCAGCTGAGCGTGCAACTCAGCAAGGCTGCCATCGTTGTCGATGACGCGATCGGCCTGGTTTACCTTGGCGGCCTGGGGAGGCTGCAGATCGATCATTCGGCGGGCCTCGCTCTCCTCCATACTGCGCGATTCCAAAAGTCGACGCAGCTGGGTAGTCAAGCTGGAGGTGACGACCCAGATTTCATCGCAAAGGGTGGACATCAGGCCCGCCTCAAGAAGCTTAATTGCTTCGAGGACGATAATGGGGGCGTCGTTGTCGGCAATCTCCTGCTTGCCCAAGTCGAAGATTTTGGGGTGGACAATCTTCTCCAGCCTGCCCAGATCAAGCGGATTTGAGAAGACGATCTTGCCAAGTTTCTTGCGATCGATCGTTCCGTCTTCCCTCAGAATCTCGCGTCCGAAAGCGCGCACAACGGCATCGTAAGCCTGACCGCCCGGCTCGATCACGCGGTGGCCCAGCTTGTCAGCATCGATGATGAAGGCACATTTTTCCATCAGGTAGTTGAGAATCGTGCTCTTGCCCGTAGCGATGTTTCCAGTCAACCCGATTACCAGCGATTTTCGCGACATTTCTGTTTTGACCTTTTGCAGATGGTTGCCCCGATTTGGCCCTATTCTAGCTGAAAAACGGGACTGCTGACAAGCCTGTCATGCTGCCAGTGCAGCCCACTCTTCCATCAGTTCTTCCAGCCGTGCGGAGACGGCATTGTGCTGTTCCTGCAACGCCTTCAATTCTGCGAAATCCTGGCGAGCACTGGCCTGGGCCATGCTTTCTTCAATGTCGGTCAACCGGTTTTCCATGCGTGCGACGCGCTCCTCGGTCTCGGCGACGGCCTGTTCTTGTCGTTGTACTCTTTGCCGCAGCCGGCGGGCCTCCCTCTGCCGATCCCACTCCTCTTCTGCAACCGTCGGGGGCATTTCCTCCTTCGCCGGCATTTTCGGTACTGCCGTCTGAAGACGCTCCTCTTGCCACTGCTTCCAAGAGCCTTTGAACAGCTCAAGCAGTCCGATCTTCTTACCGTTTCCCGGCGTCACCTGCCAGATCTGCGTAGCCAGAGCGGCAATCAGGGCTCGATCGTGGGTGACAAGCAGTATTGTCCCATCAAATTGTCGCAGGGCGTCCTGAAGGATTTCCTGACTGTCCAGATCCAGATGGTTCGTCGGTTCGTCCAGCAGCAGGAAATTGGCGCCCTGCAGAGTCAACCGTGCCAGCGCGATGCGGCTGCGCTGGCCGCCTGAGAGACTTTCGATGCTTTGGAATACCTCGTCTCCCTTAAAGAGAAACTGGCCAAGGTAGGTTCGGGCGCGTTCAGTGGGAAGGCGCTTTATTTCGAGCAGCGCGTCGAGCACAGTCTGGCGGCCGTCCATGAGGCCGTACCCTTTGCCTATATGCCGTTGCGCCAAATACCCCACGTCGACCGAAGCGCCCAGTTCAACTCTTCCGGTGAGAGGCTCCAGCTCCTCCAAGATGGTTCGAACAAAGGTGGTTTTGCCGGCGCCGTTGGGGCCGATGAGGGCGGCAACCTGTCCTCGGAGAAGGTCAAGGTCGGGAATCTCAAGAATAGGCGTGTCGGTAGGGGAAAGGCTGCGCATGGGACGCAACCGGCCCTGCCCAACGGGAGGCACCGGCGGTCGAGACGCTGGTCCGCGTACGCCATCTTCGGATGCTGTCGATGGTGAAGAGTCCGGACCGTCTTTGTAACCGGCGATCAGCTTGCGCGTACGCATCACCAAGTCGCCGCCGCGGGAGTGCGCACGCAGCGGGAGCCGGATGAACTGTTCGTTCGGGGGAGGCGGCAGGGCCTCTTCTTCCAGAAACCTCTTGAGCCTCGTCTCCCTGCCCTGCGCCTCCTTGGTCCGTTGTCCGGCTTTGTAGCGTCGAACAAATGCCTGGGTCTCGCGAATGAACTCCTGCTGACGGTCATATTCCTTACGCCAGCGGGCACGGCGCTCCTCTCTCTGGAGGCGATAGTGGCTGTAGTTGCCCCGGTAGGCGTCCACACGGCGGTGCGCAAGGTCCCAAATTCTGGTCGCGACGGAATCGAGGAAGTACCTATCGTGCGAGACAACCACGAGGGCACCGTTCCACCGGGTAAGTACACCTTCCAGCCACGCCATCGACCGCACATCCAGATGATTCGTGGGTTCGTCCAACAGGAGCAGGTCCGGCTCCTCAAGCAGCAGGCGCCCCAGACTTGCGCGGGTGCGCTGGCCCCCGCTCAGGTGCGACAGGGGCGCTTGCCAAAGGGACTCGTCCAGGCCGAGGCCGCTAAGGACGAATCGGATTCGCTGGTCTATGTCGTAACCACCGGCCCTCTCAAATGCCTCCTGTTGCAGTCCGTAACGTGTCAGCAGGCCCGACAGATCCTGATCACCTTGGGCCACCTCAGTCATCTTAGCTTCAAGGCGGTGGAGCTTTTCCCCTTCGGCCAGCAGGTCAGCAAAGACGAGTCTCAGATCCTGATAGAGCGTGCGTTGTCCGGCGGGCGGCGGGTCCTGTGCGAGGTAGCCGGTTTGCGTGCCTTGAGCGACCGAGATCTCGCCGGTTACGCTTGAATCGATCCTGCCCAGTGCTCTAAGAAGGCTGGTCTTGCCGGCGCCGTTCTGCCCGACGAGTCCGATCCGGTCCCCGTATTCAATGCGAACACTCACGTCCTCAAGTACGTCGAGATCACCGTAGTTTTTCGAAATGTGAGAGGCAACCAGAAGACTCATGTGAAGGGTAGAGTGGAATAGTAAATGCACACAGAAAGGCCAAACGTCCTCCCGTGCCTAGTGACATGTCCAGCCAGCAGGCATGGGCGAAAGTTTGGCTGCGCGTGCAGAGTTTATCACATATTCAGGTTTCTGACGATACCGGGCACTGATGGGAGCAAGGCAGTCACAATTTGATTCGCAGGAAGGATTAATCTTCAAAGTGGATTCACTTGGTTGGTTTCTCTGACATGTCGGGAAGGCCGATCTCTATCCAGCAGAGACGGTAAGCCGACAGGCCTGTCAGGGCTGTTTTTGGTTGCGTGGTTGTCTGAATCAGGATTTGCTGGATTTTTTTGGATTTTCAGGATGGCGGGTGTCTCCGGTCGCGGGCGCAGTGTGACGAGTGTTTGCGAATGTTGTACGAGAGTTTACAAGAGTTCACGAGAGTTTGCGTGCGTTTGCGGATTGTCTGAATCAGGATTTGCTGGATTTTTTTGGATTTTCGGGATGGCGCGT